>DAIDGR010000075.1 GCA_027452265.1 Caulobacteraceae bacterium | reverse complement strand
CGCGTCGGACAAACCCGGACCCAATGGCTATCGCCTGGCCGGCTATGTGGCGCGCGGACCGGACTCAGGGCCGCTGGTGGTGGCTCAGATGCTGTCCAAGGCCCGCCATGCCGACCCGCTGCGGGACGACGCCCGCGATCTCGTGCGGCTCAACACCGAGGGCTGACCGCGGGGCCCTTTGAAGGGCGTCCTAGGCCCGCCCGATGCTGGAATAGACAAAGCCCGCCGCGCGCACGGCCTCCGGCCCATAGATATTGCGCAGGTCGACGAGGATCGGCGCCCGCATCAGTCCTTTGACGCGATCAAGGTCGAGGGCGCGGAACTGGTCCCATTCGGTGACGATGACCAGGGCGTCGGCGCCGCTGGCCGCCTCGTAGGGGCCCTCGGCGAAGGTGACGCCCTCGAACAGCCGCCGCGCCTCGTGCGCTTCGGGGTCATAGGCCCGCACCTGGCAGCCGGCGGCCTGCAGGGCGGGGATGATGTCGAGCGAGGGGGCGTCGCGCATGTCGTCGGTATTGGGCTTGAAGGTCAGGCCCAGCACGGCGACCACCGCACCGGCCGGCGGCCGGTCGAGGGCTTCGAGGATCCGCCCGGCCATGGCCTTCTTGCGCGCGTCGTTGACCGCGACGGTGGTCTCCACCAGACGCACGGGCGAGCCCAGGTCGCGGGCGGTGCGCACCAGGGCCAAGGTGTCCTTGGGAAAGCACGATCCGCCATAGCCGGGGCCGGCGTTCAGGAATTTCGGGCCGATCCGGTTGTCGAGCCCGATGCCCCGCGCCACCTGCTGCACATCCGCCCCGGCCTTTTCGCTGAGGTCGGCGATCTCGTTGATGAAGGTGACCTTCATGGCGAGATAGGCGTTGGCGGCGTACTTGATCAGCTCGGCCGTGCGTCGCGAGGTGAACAGGATCGGCGTCTCGTTGAGAAACAGAGGACGATAGATCTCGCGCATCACCGAACGCGCCCGCTCGTCCTCCAGCCCCACCACCACCCGGTCCGGACGCTTGAAGTCCTCGATCGCGGCGCCCTCGCGCAGGAATTCGGGGTTTGACACCACGGCGAAGGCGCCGTCCGGCCGGGCGCGGCGCAGGATGGACTCAATCTCGTCCCCCGTGCCCACCGGCACCGTGGACTTGGTGACCACGACGGTGAACCCCTCGGCGAGGCGGGCGATCTCCTCGGCGGCGGCGTGGACATAGGACAGGTCGGCGTGCCCGTCCCCGCGCCGCGAAGGCGTGCCCACGGCGATGAACACCGCGTCCGCCTGGGCCACGGCCTGGGCATCCTCGGTGGCGAAGGCCAGCCGCCCGGCCTCCACATTGCGGCGCACCAGGGCCTCAAGGCCCGGCTCGAAGATCGGCATGATCCCGGCGTGGAGACGGTCGATCTTGGCGCGATCCTTGTCGAGGCAGGTGACGCTATGACCGAAGTCGGCGAAGCAGGCGCCCGAGACGAGGCCCACATAGCCCGTGCCGATCATCACCACGCGCATATCGCGACCCACTCCAGCCTGTTGCGGACGGGTCGGAGCGTCCCGCCGCGTCGAGCGCGCCTATGCCAAAGGCCGGCGCTCAGTGCGAGATGAAAAGCGACGGGGCCTCGGCGTGCAGGAAGCTGCGCGTGGCCCCGCCGAAGATGAACTCCTGCAGGCGCGGGTGACCGAAGGCGCCGGCCACCAGCAGGTCGGCCGACAGGGCCTTGGCCTCGCGCAGCAGCGCCGGCGCCGGCTCCCCGCCGCCGGCCACCCTGACGATCCCGGCCTCGACCCCGCGCACGGCGAGAAACGCCTGAAGGGCGGCGGGATCGCTCTTGCGCGGCGAGGCCGCGGGGGCGTTGAGGATGGTCACCGAGCGCGCCTTCTGCAGCAGGGGAAGCGCGGTGCGCACCGCGCGGCTGGCCTCCTTGCCGCCATCCCAGGCCACCGCCACCACGCCATCGGGGCGAAAGTCGCCCCGCGCCACCAGGGTCGGGCGCTGTTCGTCAGCGACGATCTGCTGGAAGACCGGCGCCAAGGCGCCGCGCCCGCGCGCGGGATGGTCGTCGAACACCACGATGTCCGACAGTCGGCCTTCCATGGCCAGGGAGGCCCAGACCGGCGCGCTGAGGGCGACAAAGGCGGTCCTGTCATAGCCACAGGCCGCGACTCTGGATCGGGCGGCGGCCTCGCCGGCGGCGGCGGCCTCGCGCAGGCTGTCGAGAGCGGCGGGCTGGATCCCGCCCATATAGCCATCGCCCACCCACGGCATCAGGTCCGAGATATCCGGCGGGGTATAGATGGCGGCCAGCTCGGCCCCGAACAGGCCCGCGACCTTGGCGCCCGCCTTCAGGGATCGCCCATCGTCGTCGCCGCCGTTCAGGGGGACCATGATACGGGCCCAGTCCATCGGTCATCCCTCCACCCCGCCTTGTCGTCGCAAGGCTGACGAGCCCAAGGCCAGTCCCTTTTGCCCCCCGAAGTCAAGGCGCGCGGCGCGCTTGTAGGGCGCTTGAGGCCCCTCCCGCCCCGGCCTATCATGGTCCCTTCCCATCTTCGAGAGGACCGTCCGGCCATGACCTTCGCCGACAAGCTCGACCGCGCCTGGAGCGTCTCGGGCGGCATGCTGTGCGTCGGCCTCGACCCGGTGCTGGAGCGGATGCCCGAAGCCTGCGCGCGCGATCCGCGCCCGGTGCTGGCCTTCAACCGCATGGTCATCGATGCGGTGGGAGACCTGGTCTGCGCGTTCAAGCCGCAGTTCGCCCATCATGCCGCCCTCGGGGCCGAGCGGGACCTGGCCGAGACCATCGCCTACGCCCACGCCAAGGCGCCCCACGCGGTGGTGATTCTCGACGCCAAGCGCGGCGACATCGGCACGACGGCGGACATGTATGCGCGCGAGGCCTTCGAACGCTATGAGGCCGACGCGGTGACCGTGAACCCGTTCATGGGCGATGACACGGTGAACCCCTTCCTCGCCTGGTCGGACCGGGGCGTGCTCGTGCTCTGCCGCACCAGCAATCCGGACGCACGCCGCATTCAGGGGATCGAGGTCGAGGGCGAGCCCCTGTTCGTCGCCCTGGCGCGCCGGGCCGAGACGGTCTGGAACGCGGCGGGAAACTGCATGCTGGTGGTCGGGGCCACCGATCTGGACGACTTGGCCCGGGTGCGCGCCGCGGCGCCCAGCCTGTCCCTGCTCAATCCCGGGGTCGGGGCCCAGGGCGGATCGGCGAGCGACGTCGTCCGGTATGGCGCGCGCGCCGACGGGCGGGGTCTGGTGGTCTCAGCCTCGCGCTCGGTGATCGAGGCCGGCGGGCCAGACGCCGTCCGCGCCGCGGCCGAGCGCCTGCACGCCGAACTTCGTCTGCCCGAACCCGTCGCCTGAGGCGGCGCGCCTCAGCGGCACTTCTGGGTCTGGTGGTGGTGCACCGTCACGGTCTGGCAGAGCTGGGTGTGGCGACGATGGCTCGCGGCCTTGGCGGCGCGATGGGTCTTGCCGTGGCGCGAGCGCTTGGCGTGGCCTGTGGCCTTGGCATGACCTGACGTTTTGGCGCCGTGAGTGGTCTTGTGGCGATGCGAGGCGCGCCCCTTGGCGGCGTGCTTGGACGCGTGATGACGCGCGGAATGCTTGGTCCGGGTCGCGTGATGCGCGCTGGCGTGGTGGGGCGAGGCGGAGGCGTCGGAGGTCTGGGCGTCGGAGGTCTGGGCGAGAACAGGGGGCGTAAACGCGGCCGACAGCATCAGGGCGAGCGACGCGGCTATGACGCCAGAGAGCTTTCCAGAGGGCTTGCCAGACCGCGTGAGCGAGAGCCTGAACCTGCGCGCCATCCCTATCTCCCGAGCAAGGCCGCCGAGTCGCGACCGGACTGAGCGTAGAGCTGCTTCAACACCATGGGGACGAGGCCCGGCAAGTCCTCACTGATCAGGCCAGGGCCAAATCGCGCCCCCGCCTCGGCATGGATCCAGGCGCCGGCGCAGGCGGCGAGGAAGCTTTCCATGCCCTGGGCCACCAGGCCGCCGATCAGCCCGGCCAGCACATCGCCCGACCCCGCGGTGGCCAGCCAGGGAACGCCATTGCCATTGATTGCGGCGCGTCCGTCGGGGGCGGCGATCACCGTATCGGGCCCCTTGAGCAGGACCACCGCACCGGCCCGGGCGGCGGCGGCGCGGGCGGCGGCGATCCGCTGCGGGCTCTCGTCGAGGAGGCCAGGGAACAGGCGCTCGAACTCGCCGGGATGGGGCGTCAGAACATCGTCGCGGTCGAGGACCGAGAACAGCTCCTCCGGCTCCTCGCGAAAGACGGTCAGGGCGTCGGCGTCGAGCACCAGGGCCGCGCCCGTGCGCGCCAGAGCCAGGACATTGGCCAGGGTCGCCTCGTTGACCCCTGCGGCCGGACCGACCACCACCGCCTCCAGCGCCTCGCCGAGCGGCTCCAGGTCGAGGTCATTCTCGAAGCCGCGCAGCATGATCGCCTCGAGATGGGCCGCATTCACGGGCAGGGCCTCAGGCGGGGACAGCAGGGTGACGAGACCCGCCCCGACCCTCAGGCCCGCCCGCGCCGCCAGCCGGGCCGCCCCCGTGGACCAGGCCTCGCCGCTGACCACGCCCAGACGGCCCCGGACGTGCTTGTGCGCGACGATGGCCGGCCAGGGCATGCGCGACAGCCAGAGATGGGGCCCGTTCTCCACCAAAGCCGTCTCGGCGCGCAGCCCCGTCCCGCCAAGCCCGATGTCGGCCACCACCACCTCGCCGCACAGGCCGCGGCCGGGCTGAAGGAGGTGGGCCGGCTTCTTGCGATGAAAGGTGACGGTGAGCACGGCCTGAACCCAGGCGTCGCCCAGGGGACGAGCCGTGTCGCCAGCCACGCCGCTGGGCGTATCCACCGCGATCACCCGGGCGCCTGACCGGCCAAGCGCCCGGACCGCCCGCGCCGCCTCGCCGCTCAAGGGCCTGTCGAGCCCGGCGCCGAACAGGGCATCGAGGACGAGGCCGCCGCTCCCGGCGTCTGCGACCGCCGCGCCCAGCCCCTCCACCGGTCCCGTCCAGGAGGCGCGGGCCGCCAGGGCGGCCTGCGAGCGCGGCGGCGCCAGCGCCTCAAGGCGGACCTCGAATCCGGCCTCGGCCAGGCGTCGGGCGGCGACATAGCCATCCCCGCCATTGTCGCCCGGACCGCACAGCACCCGCACAGGCTGGGGGGCGAACCGGGCCTGGATCGCTTCGGCGACGGCCTGTCCGGCCCGCTCCATCAACACCATCGCCGGCGTTCCCGCGGCCACGGCCGCCGCGTCGGCCGCCCGCATCTCCGCGACGGTCAGGACCTCGCCGTCGGACGGGATCACCTCCCCCCTCCCGATCGCAAGAGCGGCGCGCGCGGCATCAGGCCACGCTCGTCGCCGCCTCGGGCCCGGCCTGGGTCAGGCGCAAGCCCTCGGGCCCCGCCTCCAGCACCGTGCACGAGGCGTGGTCGGGGCGAAGCACGATCACCTCGGCCCTGCCCGCCAGGAGGGAGAGCACGCCGTTGATGGCCACGAAATGGCTGAACACGGCGCAGGGCCCCGCCTCGGCGGCGGCGAGGACGGCGGCGGCGACGCCCGCCCGCCAGGCCTCATAGTCGAGGTCGCCGACAATGCCCGCCCAGGTCCCGGCCATGGCCTCGCGCAACCAGGGGCCCCGCTCCGGCGCCGTGAGGGCGCGCGGGGTGGGAATCTCGCCCACGAGGGGGTCGATGCGGACTTCGGCGCCCAGGGCCTCGGCCAGAGGCGCGGCGGTCTCGCGGCAGCGGCGAAGGGGCGAGGAGACCACGCGGATCGGCCGCTCCGCCTCTGGAAGCGCGAGAAGCGCCTGGGCGGCCTTGCGCGCCTGAGCATGACCGGTGGCGTCGAGGCCTGGATCGGGGTCGCTCCCGCCCCAGACCGCGCCCGGGCGGCCGTGCCGGATGAGGTAGAGTCGGGTCATGCGCGCCGCCTTGGGCCTCCTTGCCGT
>DAIDGR010000074.1 GCA_027452265.1 Caulobacteraceae bacterium | reverse complement strand
CTCACGCGTGGTCGAGCCTGAGGCGCTGATGGACGAAGCCATGGCCTTGGCCCGCGAGATCGCCGCCAACGCCCCCCTGGCCGTTCAGGCGGCCAAGCGGATGATGCGCATGGGGCTCTCCGAGACCTTCAACGACCACGTTCACCACGTCTTCCTCCAGCTTCTGCCCCTGTTGCGCACCAAGGACGCGGCCGAGGGCATGGCCGCCTTCATGGAGAAGCGGGAGGCGCGGTTCGAGGGGCGCTGACAGCGACAAGAGCGCGTTGTGTTTGGACGGAACCAACCTGACGGATCGCAACGCGCTCAAGGACTCTAAGACCGAGCCCGATTCAGCGCTTTCGCGGAGTCCGCGAAAACGCATCATGCTCTACCGCCGCAGCCACCGCCGGGCGGCCAGCCCCAGGCCGATCCAGGCGAGCCCCGCCAGGATCATCGCCACGGCCGCCCGCCAGTCTCCCGCGGTCAGGCCGTGGGTCAGAGCGGCTCCGGCAAAGGCGGTGAGCAGGATCTTGGGCAGGATTCCCAGCGCGGTGCCGACGGTGAAATCGACCACGGCGATCGATGCGGCGCCGGCGGCCATGTTCACCGCCACAAAGGGGGCGAAGGGGGCAAGGCGGATGGCGAAGCTGGCGAGCCGGCCATGCCGGCCGATCAAGGCGACGAACTGCGCGGCGCGGCTCTCGCCCAGGGTCGCGGCCAGAGGCGCCCCGAACGCCCGGCCCAGCCCAAAGCCCACCAGAGCCGAGACCAGGGTCCCGATCCAACTGTACAGGGCGCCCTGGGCAGGACCGAAGGCGGCCACCGCCGCGGCGATCAGGACAAATTGCGGCACACCGACAAAGGCAAGGCCGGCGAACACCGCCGTGCAGACCGGCAGGGCAAGGGGCCCCTGCGCCCCCGCCAGCCAGCGACGCGCGGCCACCGCCCCGTCCAGGCCCAGAAGCCCGGCTCCACACAGGAAAAGCAGGCCAACACCCCCGAAGAGGATGAAGGCCAGGCCGGCCGCGCGCCAGCGCTTCGCCGGTCTCATGCCGGTCAAGGGCCCTATTCGAACACCACCGGGTTCGCGGTCAGGGCGGCCATGGGCGAGGGGCGGTCCCGCCAGCCCTTCAGGGCCGGACTTTCCGCCGACGCGTCGAACGCCGCCATGGCCCGGGCGAAGCGGGCCGCCACCGCGTCCTTGAACTCGGGATGGGTGAAGACATAGAGCTCATTGGCCTTCACCGCCTCGACGACCCGATTGGCCACAGGCTCGACGGAGATGCCGCTCAGAACGGGCGAAGGCGGAGCGTCGGCCGGCGGCGGGGCGCGATCGTCGGCGCCATAGGCGTCCCCGCGGTTGCGCCGGCTCTCATGGATGCGGGTCTTCACGAAGCCCGGGCAGAGGATCGACACCCCGATGTCCTTGGGCGCCAACTGGGCCGCCCAGCCCTCGCTCATCGCCACCACCGCGAACTTGGTGGCGCAGTAGGGCTCCATACCCGGAGGGCTGACCCAGCCGGCCATCGAGGCGGTGTTGACGAAGTGCCCCCCCTCGCCGTGGCTGGCGATCAGGGGCGCGAAAATCTCCATGCCATAGACGACGCCCTTGAGATTGACGTCGATCACCCAGTCCCAGTCGCGGTCGGGAAAGGCGCCCAGGACGCCGCCGGCGCCGACCCCGGCATTGTTGCAGACCACATGCACCTTGCCGAACCGGGCGATGGTCTCCAGCGCCGCGGCGCGCAGGGCGTCCTTGCGGGTCACATCGGCCACCACGCCCTCGGCCTTGATCTGCTTCGCGCGCAGGCCATCCACCGCCAGGGCCAGGGCCTGAGCCTCGATATCGGCCAGCATGACGCTCATGCCCTCGCGGCCGAACGCTTCGGCCATGGCGAGGCCAATACCGCTGGCGCCGCCGGTGACGAAGGCCACCTTGTTCTTGAGATCCTTCATCCGCCGTCTCCTCTTGCCGCGTTCCTGTCCCTTGTCCCGACCCTATCGCGGCGCGCGGGAGGGCCCGTCAAGGCGCGGGCGCGTTGCCATGGCCCGTCGCGATCACTATGAGACCCTGCACGCCCCGCCGTGACGTATTTTTTCCCCTCATCGCAGGCCGATTTCCCATGTTCGAACAGTCGCTCAACCTGAAGCGCGTCAAGCCCTCGGCCACCAGCGCCGCAGCCAGCAAGGCGCGCGCCCTCAAGGCGCAGGGCCGCGACATCATCTCCCTCGACGCCGGCGAGCCCGATTTCGACACGCCCGACAACGTCAAGGAGGCGGCGATCCGCGCCATCCGCGAGGGCAAGACCAAGTACACCGACATCGACGGCACGCCCGAGCTGAAGGCCGCCATCGTCGGCAAGTTCAAGCGCGAGAACGGCCTCACCTACACCCCGGCCCAGATCAACGTGTCGCCCGGCGGCAAGCCGGTGATCTACAATGCGATGGTGGCCAGCCTGAATCCGGGCGACGAGGTGCTGATCCCCACGCCCTACTGGGTCAGCTATCCGGACATGGTTCTGATGGCGGGCGGCGAGCCGCGGTTCATTCCCACCACCGCCGAGGGCGGGTTTCGCCTGAAGCCCGCGGACCTCGAGACCGCGATCACGCCGCGCACCCGCTGGCTGATCCTCAACTCTCCGTCCAATCCCAGCGGCGCGGCCTATTCGCGGGCCGAGCTGAAGGCCCTGGCGGAGGTGCTGCTGCGCCATCCTCAGGTCTGGATCCTGACCGACGATATGTACGAGCATCTGGTGTTCGGCGATTTTCAGTTCAGCACGATCGCCGAGGTCGAGCCGGCGCTCTATGACCGCACCCTGACCATGAACGGGGTCTCCAAGGCCTATGCCATGACCGGCTGGCGGATCGGCTATGCCGGAGGGCCCGAGCCGCTGATCACCGCCATGCGCAAGGTGATGAGCCAGAGCACCTCCAACCCCTCCTCGATCTCGCAATGGGCCGCCACCGAGGCGCTGAACGGGACCCAGGACTTCATCAAGCCCAACGCCAAGGTGTTCGAGCAGCGCCGCGACCTGGTGGTCGCCATGCTCAACCAGGCCCATGGCCTCAAATGTCCCACCCCCGAGGGCGCCTTCTATGTCTATCCTTCCTGCGCCGGGGTGATCGGCAAGACCGCGCCCGGCGGGCGCGTGATCGCCAACGATCAGGCCTTTACCGAGGCCCTGCTGGAGGCCGAGGGGGTGAGCGTGGTGTTCGGCGAGGCCTTTGGTCTCTCGCCCTTCTTCCGCATCAGCTACGCCACGTCGACCGAGCTGCTTGAGGACGCCTGCGCCCGCATCCAGCGGTTCTGCGCCTCGCTGCGCTGAGCATGCAGGGCCTCAAGAAGCGCTCGATCAACCTGGCGGGTCACGCCACCTCGCTGGCCCTGGAAGCGGAGTTCTGGGCGGTGCTGGAGAGCCTGGCCGCCGCCGAGGGCCTGAGCCTCGCGGCCCTGGTCCGGCGTATCGATGCGGCGCGGGGCCTTCGTCCCCTGGCCTCGGCCTGTCGCCTCGCCGCCCTCGACCAGGCCCGTCGCCAGGCCTCTCACCAGACCTCTCGGGGGCCCGCAGTGGCGGATTAGGCCTTTGGCGCCTCGCCGGCCGGGAGCATGGTCGTGGCCAGAGCGCGTTGCGCCTAGAAGGAACCAACCCGGCGGTTCGCAACGCGCTCAAGGACTTTGAGACAGAGCACGATTTAGCGATTTCGCCGATTCCGCGAAAATGCATCGTGCTTTAGCGTTCCTGATTCGCCCTCTGATTCGTCCCCGATCCGCAATCTGGCTGAAGTGACCGACACGCCCGCCTCCGAGACGCCCTTCGATCCCGACGCGCCAGACGGCGGCGACGGCCGGACGCCCGCCATGCGTCTCTCGGACCTCGCCCGGGCGCGCGGCCCGGACCTGCTCACCGGGCTCAACCCCGAACAGCGCGAGGCGGTGGAGGCGGTGGAGGGGCCGGTCCTCGTCCTGGCCGGCGCCGGAACGGGCAAGACCCGGGTCCTGACCACGCGCCTCGCCCATCTTCTGACCACCGGTCGGGCCCAGCCCTGGGAGCTGCTGGCGGTCACCTTCACCAACAAGGCCGCGCGCGAAATGCGTCACCGCCTCGCCCAGATGATCGGGCCGGGCGCCGAGGGCCTGCGCTGGCTGGGGACCTTCCACGCCATCGCCGCCCAAATCCTGCGCCGTCACGCCGAGCTGGTCGGGCTCAAGTCGAGCTACACGATCATCGACACCGACGATCAGGAGCGCCTGATCAAGCAGATCCTGGCGGCGGAGAACATCGATCCCAAACGCTGGACGCCGCGCCACCTGGCCGGACTGATCGACCACTGGAAGAATCGCGGCTGGACGCCCAAGGCGGTTCCCGATCACGAGGCGGCGCAGTTCGCCGACAAGAAGGGCCGTATCCTCTATGGCCTCTACCAGGAGCGGCTGAGGACCCTGAACGCCTGCGATTTCGGCGACCTGTTGCTGCACAACCTCGAGATCTTCACCGCCCATCCGGACGTGCTGGAGATCTATCACAAGCGTTTCGCCTACATCCTGGTGGACGAGTACCAGGACACCAATGTCGCGCAGTATCTGTGGCTGCGGCTCCTGGCCCAGAAGCGGCGCAATCTGTGCTGCGTCGGCGATGACGATCAGTCGATCTATGGCTGGCGCGGCGCGGAGGTGGACAACATCCTGCGCTTTGAGCGCGATTTTCCCGGCGCCAAGGTCGTGCGCCTGGAACGCAACTACCGCTCGACCGCGCACATTCTGGGGGCCGCCTCAGGCCTGATCGCCGCCAACCGCGATCGCCTGGGCAAGACCTTGTGGACCGAGGCTCAGGGCGGCGAAAAGGTCGTTGTGCGCGGGGTCTGGGACGGCGAGGCCGAGGCGCGGCTGATCGGCGAGGACCTGGAGCGCTGGCGACGCACCCGGCGCTATGACGAGGCGGCGATCCTGGTCCGCGCCTCGTTCCAGATGCGCGCCTTCGAGGAGCGGTTTGTCCTCCTGCAAATTCCCTATGTGGTGGTCGGCGGTCCGCGCTTTTTCGAGCGCGCCGAGATTCGCGACGCCCACGCCTATCTGCGCCTGATCCAGTCGCCGGACGACGACCTCGCCCTGGAGCGGATCATCAACACGCCTCGCCGGGGGCTAGGCGACACCACGGTGCAGAAGCTGCTCAGCCTGGCGCGCAGCCAGGGCGTCTCGGCCTTCCGCGCCGCCGAGGCCCTGGTCCGCACCGACGAGCTGCCCGCGCGGACCCGCACCGCCCTGGCCCAGTTCCTGCGCGACATCGCCCGCTGGGGCGACCAAATCGGCCAGACGCCGCACGCCCGCCTCGCCGAGACGGTGCTGGAGGAGAGCGGCTATATCGACGCCCTGCGCCTCGACAAGGGTCCCACCAGCCAGACGCGCCTGGAGAACCTCAAGGAGCTGATCCAGTCCATGGGCGCCTTCGAGAGCCTTGGCGCCTATCTGGAACACGTCTCCCTGGTGATGGACCTCGACCAGGGCGGGTCCGAGGACGCGGTGCAGATCATGACCCTGCACTCGGCCAAGGGGCTGGAATTTCCCCTGGTCTTCCTTCCCGGCTGGGAGGAAGGCGTATTTCCCAGCCAGCGCAGCCTCGACGAGCACGGCGCGCGCGGCCTGGAGGAGGAGCGGCGCCTTGCCTATGTCGGCCTCACCCGGGCGCGGGAGGAGGCGCGCGTCTCCTTCGCCGCCAACCGGCAGGTCTATGGCCGCTGGACCAGCCAGCTTCCCAGCCGCTTCATCGACGAGCTGCCGCCGGCCAATGTCGAGGCGCGCTCGGAGACCGGCTATTACGGCGGCGGCCTGGCCGAGGGCTCGGGGCGCTGGGACGAGGCGCGCTATGGGGCCGGCTATGACAGCCCCGGCTGGCGCCGCGCGCAGTCGCGCGGCTATGGCGGTGGGCCGCCCGGTCGCACCCAGGTGATCGAGGGCGAGGGCCGGCTGGTGGCCGTCTCAGACACGGGCTCCGCCAGCGCCTACGCTGTGGGCGCGCGCGTCTTCCACCAGAAATTCGGCTATGGCCGCGTCCGCGTGGTGGAGGGCAACAAGCTCACCGTGACCTTCGACCAGTCTGGAGAGAAGCGCGTCCTCGACAGCTTCGTCCAGCCGGCCTGAGGGGGCCGATTGCGGCTCAGGCGTCGAGGTCTTCAGCCAGGATGGCCATTTCGAACATGAAGGAGCCGGCCTCGTCCTCATCTTCGTAGATGACGCCGATGAATTCGCCTCGCACCTCGACCTCGGCCGAGTCCTTGTGCTTGGGCCGGGCGATCACGGCGATGTGCGGATTGCCGAAGGTGCGCTTCAGGTGCGCCTGAATGCGGTCGATATCTCTCTGATCCATGACGCGATCCGATAGCGAAAAAACCTGAGCGAGGCCACTGCCCCGCTCAGCCCGGAGGCCGGAAGGCAGCCTATTTGTCCGCACCCTCCCCGGCCAGAGCCTCGGCGGGGAGCGAGTGGTCCATGGTCCGGGCCGGCTCCTGGCAGGAAGGGCATTTGACCAGACGCGCCGGCACGCCCGCCGCCGTGCACCCCGCCGGGACATCCTCCAGAACCACCGAACCCGAGGCGATCTTGGCGTCATCGCCGATCCGGATATTGCCCAGCACCTTGGCGCCCGCGCCCAGCAGAACCCCGTCGCCGACCTTGGGATGCCGGTCGCCGCGTCCGGCCCCCGTCCCGCCGAGGGTCACCCCATGCAACAGGGAGACATTACGCCCGATCACCGCCGTCTCGCCGATGACAATGCCGGTGCCGTGGTCGAAGAAGGCGCCCTCCCCGATCCGCGCGGCGGGGTGGATATCCACCTGGAACTGCTCGGACATCCGGCTCTGCAGGTAGAAGGCCAGGGCCTCGCGCCCGCGCCGCCACAGCCAGTGGGCGATGCGATGGGTCTGAAGGGCCTGGAAGCCCTTGAAGTGCAGGAACGGCTGGACATAGCCCTTGCAGGCAGGATCGCGCTCGAAGACGGCGTGCAGGTCCGCCTCGGCGGCGCGAACGATGGACGGGTCGGCGGCATAGGCCTCCTGCGCCACCTCGCGCACGCTCATGGCCCGCATCTCCTGGTCCCCCAGCTTGCGCGCCATTTGGTAGGACAGGGCCGAGGCCAGGTCAGGATGGTGCAGGATCACCGCGCTCATCAGCGAGGCGAGGCTGGCCTCGTCGCGCATCACCGCCTGCGCCTCCTGCCTCAGCTGGGGCCAGACGCCGGGAGCGTCCGCATCAATCACTTCCAGGGTTTGGGCCATGGGACTTCAAGCTCTGTTCACGACGCGCCGACGCCGCCTCGGCTATCATATCGGTATTCGAACGCCGCGCGCCATGGGCGGGACCGACGCGACTTGTAAGCCAGGGTTAGTTCGTTATATCGGATTTATATCGATTGGAGACTGCATGACCCCGTCTGATCTCGCCGCGCCCCTGTTCGGCGACGCCCTGCCAATCGTGAGATCTCCGGAGACCCTGGCCTTCCTCAGCCGCCGGCGCTCCGCCTCGGCGCTTGGCCTGACCGCCCCGGGCCCCTCGCCGGCCGAACTGGCGGCGATCCTGCGCCTCGCCGCCCGCAGCCCCGACCACGGAAAGCTCGCCCCCTGGCGCTTTGTCGTTCTGGAGGGCGAGGCCAAGTCCGCCTTCGTCGCCGGCCTTGGCGAGATCGCCGCGGCCCGCCCTGACGCCGAGGTCGCCCGGGTCAAGCTTGGCAAGATCACGACCCCGCCGATCACCGTCGCGGTGCTCTCCGCGCCAAGGCCCGGCAAGATCCCGGAATGGGAGCAGATCCTGTCCGCCGGCGCGGTTTGCTATGGCCTCGTCCTGGCCGCCCAGGCGTCCGGCTTCGGGGCCAACTGGATCACCGACTGGTACGCCTATGACCCGGCCGCCCTGGCCCTGCTGGGCGCCCGGACCGAGGAGCGCGTCGCCGGCTATGTCCATCTCGGCACGGCGGCCGAGCCGCCGCTGGAGCGGGCCCGGCCGGACCTGGACGCGCTGACGACGGTCTGGCGGCCCTGAGGAGCTATCGCCCTGAGGGCTACCTTCCGCGATAGGCCTCGAGCGACGGCTCGGGGACCCACAGGCCGTCGGGCGGGGCGCCCGTCTGCCAGAACACATCGATGGGGATGCCGCCGCGCGGAAACCAGAAGCCGGCGATGCGCAGCCACCTGGGTGCGACGGTCGCCACGATGCGCCGCGCCACGGTCAGGGTGCAGTCCTCGTGGAAGGCGCCATGGTTGCGGAACGCGCCAAGAAACAGCTTCAGCGATTTGGACTCCACCAGCCACGCGTCCGGGGCATAGTCGATGACCAGCCGAGCGAAGTCGGGCTGGCCGGTCACCGGGCAGAGCGAAGTGAACTCCGGGGCGATGAAGCGGGCCAGATAGGTCACCTCCCGCTGCGGGTTCGGGACGCGTTCGAGCACCGCCGCCTCGGGGCTGGAAAAGCCGCCGACCGCCTGGCCGAGCTGGGTGAGATTCAGGGTTTCCATGCAGCCCTTTTAGGTCAGGGCGCGGCGGGAATCGACAGGCGGGCCGGCGCGCGCGTATGGCCCAGGGCGAGTTGAGCCCCACGAGTGAGCCCAGGAGAGAGCCATGGCAGGCAGGGATTTCGAAGGCGCGGTGGTGGTCGTGACCGGAGGCTCGACCGGCCTCGGCCGCGCCATCGCCGTCGAGGTCGCATCGCGCGGGGCCGGCGCGGCGGTGATCAATTTCGCCTCCAGCGCCGCCGAGGCGGAGATCACCGCGGACCAGGTGCGGGCCGCCGGGGCCAAGGCGGTTCTGGTCAAGGGCGATGTGGCGAATGACGCCGACTGCCGGGCCATCGCCGCCGCCGCGGCCCCGTTTGGCCGGGTCGACGCCCTGTTCAACAATGCCGGCACGACGGTGTTCGCCAACAACCACGCCGATCTCGACGCCGTCTCGGCGGAGGATTTTCTGCGCCTCTATGGCGTGAATGTGGTGGGCGCCTATCAGATGCTGCGCGCCGCCCGCTCGCTGCTCGAGGCCGGCGAGGCGCCCGGCGCGGTCGTCAATACCGCCTCCATCGCCGCCGTCACGGGCATCGGCAGCTCCGTCCCCTATGCCGCCTCCAAGGGCGCGCTGGTCACCATGACCCTGTCGCTCGCCCGGGCCCTGGCCCCACGCATCCGGGTCAACGCCGTCTGCCCCGGCTATATCGACACGCCCTGGTTCGGACGGGGGATGGACGCCGAGCGGGTCGACCGCCTGCGCCAGGGGGCCGCCGCAACCAGCCCCCTCAAGGTCGCCTCCAAGCCCGAAGACATCGCCGGCGCGGCTGTCTTCCTCGCCTCCCCCGCCGCCCGCCACATCACCGGCGAAACCCTCCTGGCTGATGCCGGCAGCCACCTGGGCATGGCGTCGCTGGGAATGAGGTAGGAATTCGGGCGGCGGATCCGTATGCGATCCGGCCTCTGTTTTTCCCTAAACCTCGATCTCCCGGGACACCTCGACCACCTTGGCGGGGGGCAGGTTGAAGCGTTCGAAGGCGCGGACGCCGTTGCGGAACAGGAAGGCGAAGATCATGCGTTGCCAGTCGGCCATCCGCGGCCGGGCGGCGGCCCGGGTCACGAGGTCGCGATTGGCGAAATAGACCGCGTGATCGAGATCGATCTGGTGGCTCGCGAGGTTGATCCGGCGCAGGGCGGCCTGAAGGTCGGGAACCTCGATGAAGCCGAACCGCACGGTGACGTGGAACAGGCCCTCACACGCCGCTTCCCAGCTTGAGCGCTCGCGCTCGGGCACGCGCGGCCGAGGCTGGAACTCGACCGTCACGGCCAGGACCTGGGCGTGCAACGAACCGGCGAAGTGGATGTGGTCGAGCACCGCCGCCGGAGCTCCCTCCGACTGACGGCTGAGGAATACCCCGACGCCAGGCGTACGCGGCACACCGCGCAGCGTCTCACGGAAGGCCTCCAGATCGGCTCCCCGACGGGCCTGACTGGCGCGCACCGCGTCGATCCCCGCGCGCCAGCTCATCATCACCGCGAAGATCGCCGCACCGAGGGTCAGGGGCAGCCAGCCCCCATCCAGGATCTTGAACAGGTTGGCCCCGAAGAAGGCCGCATCCACCACCAGGAAGAGACCGGCCGCCGGGATGGCGCTCCACAGCGGCCATTTCCAGGTCCGGGTCATCGCCAGGAACAGCAGGCAGGTGGTGATCAGCATTGTGCAGGAGACCGCCGAGCCATAGGCCCCGGCGAGGTGATCGGAGGTGCGGAAGATGACGGTGATGGCCAGGGTTCCGATCATCATCAGCCAGTTCACCAGGGGCACATAGATCTGGCCGTAGACCTGGTCCGAGGTCTGACGGATGTGCAGGCCGGGCATCCAGCCCAGCTGCATCGCCTGGCGGGTCATGGAGAAGGAGCCGGTGATGATCGCCTGGCTGGCGATGATCGTCGCCACCGTCGAGAGGGCGACCAGGGGATAGACCGCCCAGCCCGGGGCCAACTCGAAGAAGGGATTGCCGTTGACCACGCCCTTGTGGACCATCAGGGCGGTCTGGCCCGCATAGGAGATCAACAGGGCCGGTAGGACGAGGCCGTACCAGGAGAGGCGGATCGGCCCGGCTCCGAAGTGGCCCATATCGGCATAGAGGGCCTCGCCGCCGGTGATACACAGAAACACCCCGCCCAGGACGAGCGGCCCCGCTGATCCGCTATGAAGCAGATAACTGAGCCCCACCAGGGGATTGAGCGCGGCCACAACCTGGGGCGCCATAAAGACGCCGCGCAGTCCCAGAACCGCGATGACCCCGAACCAGACCACCATGATCGGCCCGAAAGCGGCGCCGATCTTCGCCGTGCCAAAGCGCTGGGCGGCGAAGAGAAGGGCGAGGATGGCCACCGCCAGGGGCATGATGAAGGGCTTAAGAGCGTCGGTGACAACGTTGACCCCCTCCAGGGCGCTCAATACCGAGATCGCCGGGGTCAGCACGCCGTCGCCATAGATCAGGCCCGCGCCCAGCAGCCCCATGGCGGTGAACAGGGCCAGTCGCCCCTTCAGGGCATCGGCGCCCACCAGGGACATCAGGGCCAGAATGCCCCCCTCCCCGCGATTGTCGGCGCGCATGACGAACAGGCAGTACTTGACCGAGACGGTGACGATCAGGGTCCAGACGATCAGCGAGAGCGCGCCCAGGGCCACCGCCGGGGTGAAATGCCCGCCGCCCGAGGAGACCACCGTCTGGAAGGTGTAGAGCGGGCTCGTCCCCAGATCGCCGAACACCACGCCCAGCGCGGCCAGGGCCGAGAGCATCAGGCCCCGGCGCGGCCCTCCGCGCCGTTCCTCGGAGGACTCCGAGCCCCTGTCCGAACTCGGGTCCGGGCCCGTTTTCGGGCCCGTGTCCGGAACGGCGTCCGCGGACAAGGAGGCGCTCGCGTCAGCCACGCGCGTCAGGCCGGGTCGTCCAGGCTGAATCGGTCATCATCCTCATGATAGGCGAAGATTTCGGCGTAGCGACCCCAGGTGGTGATCGCCTCGATCGTGGTCTCCGCATAGGCCTGCGACATGGACTCCTCCAACTCCTCGCGGAAGCGCGAGGCCGGGGCGGAGTGCGACGGCGCCTCGTCCAGCACGCGGCGGATGTGACGGGCCAGGGGCACATAGGCGAGAAGGTGCTGGGCGAAGATCTGCTTGCGGCGGTCAAGGTCGGCCGCTTCGTAGCGGCGACCCGCCGGGGTCAGACGCAGGGTCCGGCCGGCCATGTCGGCGAAGCGCATGAGCTGCAGGGTCTCGGCGATGGGAAGAAGTTCGTCCGCCTCCATCTGCAGGCGTCCGGCGAGATCGGCCAGATCCGCCTCGCCATCGTTGGGCGGGGTCACCAGGCGCTCGATCATGCTGGCCAGGGTGTCCGTGTCGAGCACCGCCAGCGCCGCGCCCAGGCCCGGGGCGCCGGTGCGCCCCCCCGGCTGCGTGGCGGCCGCCTTGGGCTGGGCGGTCATGCGGCCATAAAGGTCGTCTACGAGGGCGCGGAAGTCGGGGGCGAGGCGATTGCGCGGACGCGGCAGGTCGACCTTGACCTCCGCCACCACCCGGCCGGGATTGCTGGAAAAGACCAGCACCCGATCGCACATCAGGACCGCCTCCTCGATATTGTGGGTCACCATCAGGATCGAGCGGATCGGCATGCGCCCCTCGGTCCACAGCTCCACGAGGTCGGTGCGCAAGGTCTCGGCGGTGAGCACGTCGAGCGCCGAGAAGGGCTCGTCCATCAGAAGGACGGCCGGTTCGACCACCAGGGCCCGGGCCAGGCCGACGCGCTGGCGCATGCCGCCAGACAGCTCCTTGGGATAGGCGTTCTCGAAGCCGTCCAGGCCGATCAGGTCGATCGCCGCCAGGGTCCGCTTGCGCCTTTGGTCGGCGGGGACGCCCTTGGCCTCCAAGCCCAGCTCGACGTTCTTTTCCACCGTCAGCCAGGGAAACAGGGCAAAGCTCTGGAAGACCATGGCCACGGCGCTCTGGCCTGCCTCGGTGGAGGGATTGTTGATGGTCACCGAGCCTTCGGAGGGCGTGATCAGTCCAGCGATGGAGCGCAGGAGCGTCGACTTGCCCGAGCCGGAACGGCCCAGAAGGCCGACGATTTCGTGGTCGCGCAGGGTGACATTGACATCGTCAAGCACCACGAGGCCCGGGCCGCTCTTGCCGCCGCCATAGACGTGCCGCAGGCCCTTCACCTCCACCAGGGGGGCATCGACCTCGGCGGGGCGATCCAGCGTCAGGCTCATTTGGGTCTCTCCCTCTTCGGGACGGTCGGACACAGGCGGCGGGTCAGATCAGGTCGGGTCAGGTCAGGTCAGGTCGGGTCAGGTCAGGTCAGGTCAGGTCGGGGGTTCAGCTCAGGCGGAAGCGGTCTTCGGCATAGGCATAGAGCGGGCGCCAGAGCGAGCGATTCAGGGCGATGACGAACAGGCTCATGACCGTGGCGCCCAGGGCCACCCGGGGAATGTCGCCCGCCGCCGTCGCCTGGTTGATATAGGCGCCCAGGCCATGCGCTCTGAGGGTGGTGTGCCCCCAGCTCACAAGCTCGGCCACCACGCTGGCGTTCCACGATCCGCCCGACGCGGTCAGGGCCCCGGTGACATAGAAGGGCATGATGCCGGGCAGGATCAGGTCGCGCCACCTCTGCCAGGCGCGCAGTTTGAAGATGCCGGCGGCCTCGCGCAGGTCATTCGGCAGCGCGCTGGCGCCGGCCACGACGTTGAACAGAATGTACCACTGCGTCCCCAGAATGATCAGGGGCGAGAGCCAGATGTCGGGATCGAGGTGGAAGGCGGCGATGCCGAGGATGGCGAAGGGAAAGACGACATTGGCCGGAAAGGCGGCCAAGAACTGGGCGAGAGCCTGAACCCCTTGGGCCCATCGGGGCCGCAGGCCGATCCACACCCCCACGGGCACCCAGATCAGGCTGGCGATGACGATCAGGACGGCGACGCGGACCAGGGTCAAAAGCCCAGCCTCGAACGCCTGCATGACATCGCGCAGGTTCAGGTGGCGCAGAAGATAGAGGGCGATGGTGAGCACCGCCCAGATCACCGCGGCGATGACGGCCGCCGTCCAGATGCGGTCGATCCAGGCCGCCGCGATCGGGCTCAGGGGGCGCGGGGGACGCGGCGCGACGCGGGCCTTGGGGGTCAGACGGCGAGCCAGGGCGGCGAACGGCGCCAGGAGCCTCTTGGCCAGACGCGTGCGGTTCAGAAGGTCGAGGAACCAGGACTGCGGTTCGACCTCCGAAGCCGTCTGCTCGAAGCGGAACTTGTCGGCCCAGGCGACGATCGGGCGGAACAGGAGCTGATCATAGACGACGATGATCACCGCCATGGCCGCCACCGCCCAGCCCACCGCCGTCAGGTTCTCGGTCTGGATCGCGACCGCCAGCCATGAGCCGATGCCCGGGAGCATGTAGGTGTTGCGCCCCACGGTGAAGGCTTCGGAGGCGACCACGAAGAACCAGCCTCCCGACATGGACATCATGGTGTTCCAGATCAGAGCCGGGGTGGCGAAGGGCAGCTCCAGCTTGAAGAAGCGCCGCCAGGGGGAGAGGCCGAACTGCTGGCACACCTCCTCCAGATCCGACGGCAAGGTGCGCAGCGACTGGTAGAAGCTGAAGGCCATGTTCCAGGCCTGGGCGGTAAACACCATGAAGATCGCCGCCAGCTCCACGCCCAGCTCGCTGCGCGGGAACAGGTTGACGAAGAAGGTCAGGGTGAAGGCGATGAAGGACAGGACCGGAATCGACTGGGCGATGTCGAGCATCGGAATGATCAGAAGCTCGGCCTTGCGGCTGCGCGCGGCCAGGGTGGCGACCACGAAGGTGAAGAGCAGCGACCCGAGGATCGCGGCGAACATGCGCAGGGTCGAGCGGAGGGCGTATTCGGGCAGCTTTGCGAGGTCGAGGGTGATCGGCGCCGTCTGCAGGGTGCTGACCGGCAAATTCATCTGCCGCGCGCCATGCACCAGCAGCAGGGCCACGGCCCCGATCAGGGCCATGGCGACGAGGTCGTAGCGATTGGGCGCGAGCCGGCGTCGCGCAAAGCGCGCGAGCAAGCCGGCGTTCAGCCTGTCTGAGCTTAGGAAAACCATGGGCTCGCCTCGTCATCGCCGCCAGAAGGCGTCGCGGGCGAGCCCATCGCCCGGGCGAATGCGCGGGCTCAGCTCGGCCGGGACGTCCTTGGCGGCCCTCTATCTGGACCTGGACTGTCGCTTGGCATCAGGGTTGGGTTGTCCGTTATCTCGCGCCGCGTCACGCCCCGGCGGGGAGCGACCGACACGCCCGGCGCATTGGCCCTCGCGCGACGCCCTGTCAACCCTCCGCGCGGCCCGGCAAAACCCGCCCGGCCCGATGGGAGATCAGCGATTGCGGGGGTGAACGGAGCACTCCATACTCCTAAGTCCCTGTTCAACAGCTGAAAGGAGGTGGTCCAGTGTCTCATTGTCTCCAACTGCGGTCCCGTGCGACCTGGAGCATGAACGCGGAGGCTCACGCCTGACAGCGTCACACGCTCAAGGCTCGCCCCGGGGCGATCGGGCTTTCTGAGCCCCGCCCCGCCGCAGCCACGACGATGGAAGGGCCGCTCCCACCCGGGGGCGGCCCTTTGCATTTGCGGATGGGGCAAGGCGGGGGTCAGCCGGGGATCAGCATGGCCAGGGCCGCTAGGCTCATCGCGCCGGTGCCGATCCATCCAAGCACGACCAGGGGCCGGCTGGCCGTGTAGGGGCCCATCACCGACCGCTTCGACACCAGCACCATGATCACGGCCATGAGCGGCACGGCGACGACGCCGTTGATCACCGCGCTCCAGAAGAGCGCCTTCATCGGGTCGATGGGCGAATACTGGATCACCAGCGCGATCAGGACCGAAAACGCGATCACG
Source organism: Caulobacteraceae bacterium (assembly GCA_027452265.1). Lineage (GTDB taxonomy): Bacteria > Pseudomonadota > Alphaproteobacteria > Caulobacterales > Caulobacteraceae > Acaudatibacter. The sequence continues at coordinate 77,194 of DAIDGR010000074.1, read as the reverse complement.
CCATAGAAGCCGCGCGCGTCGGTGGCCTTCAGCTCGAGCCCCTCCTTCCAGCCCATCGCCTCGGACAGGCCGTAGGCGGCGGAGCCCGCCAGGACGGGGACGCCGATCAGGCCCACTCCCAATATGCCCAGGGCGAAAAGGATATAAGCGAAGTTTCCCGCCAGCGGACGCAGCGCCCGGGCCGCCTGGGCGGCGGAGTGGATATCGGTGACGCCCGCCACGTGCAGGGTGACCGCCGTGGCCAGGATGATGAAGAAGGCGGTGACATCCGAGTAAAACATTCCGCTCCAAGTGTCCCATTTGATCCGGCGCAGCTCCGGGCCGGCGGCCAGCTGATCCACGGTCAGGGGCGCGCCATGGCGGGCCTGCATGTCCTCAACCTCCTCCGAAGCCTGCCAGAAGAAGAGGTAAGGGCTGATCGTGGTGCCAAAGACGCCGGTCACCACCGTAGCCGCGCCCGCGTCGAGCTTGAACCTCGGCCACACCACGCGCCGCGCCACCTCGCCCCACGGGACATGGACGGTGAACGCCACCAGGAAATAGGCGAGGAGCGAGAGGGTCAGCCATTTCAGGTACCGCACATAGCGGTGATAGGGCACGAAAAGCTGAAGGCCGAGGGTCACGAGCACGAAGACCAGCGTGCCGATGTGGCGATCGATCCCGGTGACCAGCTCCGAGACCTCGCCCATGGCCGCGACGTCCGCGGCGATATTGAGCGTGTTGGCGATCAGGAGTAGCACCACCACCGCCCGCAAGACCATCGGCGGGAAGGCCAGCCTGATATTGGCGGCCAAGCCCTTTCCGGTGACTCGACCGATGCGGGCGCAGATCGACTGGATCGCCGCCATCAGCGGAAAACACAGCGGCATGGTCCAGAGCATGTCGAGGCCGAACTGCGCGCCGGCCTGGGAATAGGTCGCGATGCCGCTGGGATCGTCGTCCGCGACGCCGGTGATCAGTCCCGGCCCCACCCGGGCCAGGGGATGCTCTTTGATGCGCGCGATCAGGGTCGCAAACCGGCCTGTCGGACGCGGACCCTCGGTCTCCTGCATGCTGCAGTGGCCCCTCAGCCTCTGGATGGGATCAGCGCCGAACGCGGCCTCGACCGGCGCGTGTCCCGGTCCGCGCCGCCCGCCAAGTGGTATTGCAGCGCGATCAGAACGCAAAGGCCGGCGCGTCGGGGACCGTGCGATATCCGGCGGATCGATTTAGGAGAGGCCGCCGTCCCCCTCGACGGCCTGTTACCGGATCTGCCCCCATGACCGACGCCGAGCGTCTCTGCGACCTCAACACCCCCGCCCTGGTCCTTGATGAGGCGCGGATGCGGCGGAATATCGCGCGGTTGAATGCGCGGATGGAGCGGCTGGGCGTGACGCTTCGGCCGCATCTGAAGACGGCCAAGTCGGTCGAGGTCGCGCGCCAGCAGATTCCCGGAGAGACCGGCCCGGTCACCGTCTCGACCCTGAAGGAGGCGGAGGTGTTTGCCGCCGCCGGGGTTCGGGACATCCTTTATGCGGTAGGGATCACCCCGGGGAAGCTGGCGCGGGTCCAGGCGATCCGCGCGGCGGGATGCGACCTCGCGGTGGTGCTGGACTCGGAAGCGCAGGCGGAGTCCGTGATCGCGGCCAGCCGGGCGTCGGGCGCCGATATCCCCGCCCTGATCGAGATCGACTCCGACGGCTGCCGCAGCGGCCTGGATCCCAGCGATCCCCGGATCATCACGCTGGGCAGGGCCCTGGCCGGCGCGGGCCTGCTGCGTGGGGTCATGACCCATGCGGGCGACAGCTACGGCGCTCTGGGCGAGGAGGCGCTAGCGGCCTTCGCGGCGCAAGAGCAGGCGGCGGCTGTCACGGCCGCCGAGGCCCTGCGGCGCGCGGGTCTGGCCTGTCCCGTGGTCAGCGTCGGCTCGACGCCCACGGCGCACGCGGCGTGCGACCTCACCGGCGTCACCGAGGTGCGGGCGGGTGTCTATGTGTTCTTCGACCTGGTCATGGCCGGAATCGGGGTCTGCGCGGTCGAGGATATCGCCCTGTCGGTCCTGACCACGGTGATCGGCCACCAGACGCACAAGGGCTGGGCGCTGGTCGATGCGGGGTGGATGGCGCTCTCGGCCGATCGCGGGACCGCGCGTCAGGCGCGGGATCAGGGCTATGGCCTTGTCTGCGACATCGAAGGCCGGCCGCTGGAGGATCTGATCGTCGCGGCGGCCAATCAGGAGCACGGGATCGTCGCCCGGCGACCGGGCGATACGCGCCCCCTCCCCCACCTGCCCGTGGGAACGCGGCTGCGCATCCTGCCCAACCATGCCTGCGCCACCGGCGCGCAGCATGACGCCTATGCGGTCATCCCCGCCGAGCCGGGTCAGGGTCTGATGGATTGGCCGCGCTTTCGCGGTTGGTAGGTCCCGGGTTCAGGAGGCCTTCGCCAGGGCGCAGTCGTGGTCCTGAAGCTCCTCGCCGGAGCCGAAGTCGAACCTCGCCGGGTCGGCGCGGTTGGCCAACAGGACGAAACCCGGCGCGCCGTCGACCTTCGCCCCGGCCAGCACCAGGGTCCAGGCGCCCATGGCGGCCCTTGCGCCCGGTAGCCCCTGGGCGAGGAGATGGAACGGGTCGGCGCGGGGCGCGTCCCCCCTCAACCGCAGGGCGAAATAGGGATGGCCGTCGAGGCTGACCGGCGTCTTCGACCAGGTCCCGGCAAGGTGCGGCGTCAGGGCCGCGATCTCAGCCTTGGCCCTGGGGGTCAGGCAGTCCACATGCAGGTGGAGCAGATCCTGCGAGCGGCCGTAGAGGGAGTTGACCGACACCGCCATGTCCTCACGCGGCAGGGTCTTGCCGAGCTTGGCCTCGACATAGCTCCGCGCGGCCCAGGCCTTGGCGAAATAGGCCGGGGCGTCGGGGTTGAGGAGGCGCGCATCCTCGATGCCGGTGATGTTGATCGTCGGCATGACCAGATACTGTTCGGCGCCGTGCAGATCCTTGAGGACGGCGACGCCGCGCGCCTCGCCCTCCGCCAGGTCCACGGCGGTGCAGGGCGCGGGATCGTGACGCGCCTCCTCGCCCGGGACGCACTTGCCGTGGACGATGCCCCAAAGCGCCTGGCCGTGGAGATGGACCGGGGGCGGCGGAAGATCCGGGGCGGGCGCCGGACGGGCCTGGCAGGCGATCAGCCCGAGGGCAAGGCTCAGAGTCAGGCGGCGCATGGGCCTGACGGCTCCATCAGCTCGATGCGATTGCCGAACGGATCGGCGACATAGCAGCGGTCATAGCCCTCGAGCGGCTCGTCCTCGGCTGGGGCAAGGCCCAGGGCGAGGAGCCGGGCGCGCAGGGCCGCAAGCCCGCGCACGATCAGGGCGGGATGGGCCTTGCGCGCGGCATGGAACTCTCTGTCGACCCCCAGGTGCAGCTTCAGGGCTCCGCGCTCGAACCAGCACCCTCCCCGGACCGCGAGATGCGGCGGCTTGGGGGTCTCGGAGAAGCCCAGCACCCCGACATAGAAGTCCCGCGCCCGCGCCTCCTCGCCCGCCGGCATGGCCAGCTGCACATGGTCCAACGCCAGAAGCTCAAAGCCAGGCTCGCTCATCGCCACAGTGTAGGACAAAAGGGAGAACGATCGAAGGGTCGTCGCCTCTCACCTCAGGCCCGGCGGGGTCGGGAGATCGGCGACCAGAGCGGCGAGGCCCTCGCCATAGGCGCGGCGCAGATCCAGCCAATAGGGGTCGGCCTCGGCGAAGGTGCGCTGGGCCTCGGCCGTGAAGCTCCCCTTGGCGTAGATCAGCATGTCGATCGGCGCGCCCACCGAGAGGTTGCTACGGATCGTGGCGTCAAAGGAGAGGAGTGCGATCTTGGCCGCCTCGGCCAGGCTGCTGTCGTGCGACAGGGTGCGGTCGAGAATCGGCTTGCCGTATTTGGTCTCGCCCACCTGGAGAAACGGCGCGCGGGCGGTGGCCTCGATGAAATTACCTGCGGGATAGACGAGGAACAGGCGCGGCGGCTCGCCCCGGATCTGGCCGCCAACGAGAAAGCTGGCCGTCGGGTCGCCATAGGGCTCCACATGCTTGGCGTCGTGCGCGACCACGTCGCGCAGGCGCTCGCCCACGAGCTCGGCGACATCGAAGAGGCTTGTCGCCGCCTTGACGTCCGCCCTCGCCTCGCCCGAGCCCGCGGCCTGCAAGAGGCGCGTGGTGACGGCCTGAGAGGTGGCGAGGTTTCCGGCCGAGAGGATGGCGACGACCCGCTCGCCCGGCACGGTGATCAGGGTCTGCTTGCTGACATGGGTGACCTGATCGACCCCGGCGTTGGACCGCGAATCCGCCGCCAGGACGAGGCCGGCCTCCAGCCGCACGCCCAGACAATAGGTCATGGGATCAGCCCCGGCCCCCCGCCCCTCGACCAGAAAGGCGGTCGAGCAGGTGGTCGCCCACCCGCATGGCGTTGGCCACCACGGTCAGCGTCGGGTTCACGGCGGCGGAGGTGACGAAGACGCTGGTGTCGACAATGTAGAGGTTGTCCAGCTCATGCGCCTTGCACCAGGGGTCGACGACCGACGCCTTGGGATCCGTCCCCATGCGCGCCGTGCCCGCCATGTGCGCCGTGCCGTAGAGCGGCAGAAGCGAGGAGAGCTCCAGCCGGTGCTGGCTGATCGGATGGCTGTGGCTGACAAAGCCATCCAGAGCCGCGTTGAGGGTGTGCACGAGCCTCTCATGCCCTTCGAGATTGTTGTGCGCGTACTCCAGGATGACCCGGCCGTCGCGCCCGAGGCGCACGCGGTTGTTGGGGTCTGGCAGGTCCTCGGAGATGACCAGAAAGCTCATCAGCCGCTCGGCCACGGCGTTGAACAGAAAGGTAGGGGCGAGCGCCGGGGGCAGATAGGTCTCCACCTGCCCCTCCAGGGTGCGGCCGGACATGTATTCGAGAAGCTGAATGTGGCCCATGGGCCAGTCGAAGCCGCCGCGCGGGTCCGACCAGTAGAAGTCGTTCACCGCCAGGGTCTTGGGGAAGGTGGAGTCCAACGGCTTCAACGCCAGAGAGACGGTCGCGGTGAGGGTGTGGAACATGTAGTTGCGGCCCACCTGGTCGGAGCCGTTGGCCAGACCCTCGGGATGGGCGGCGTTGGCCGAGGCCTGGAGCAGCACCGCGGTGTTGGCCGCCCCGGCGGCCAGGACGACGATGTCGCCGCTGAACCGCTCTTCGCCATAGGCGCCGTCGGTGACGACGCCGGTGACCGTGCGACCGGCCGCGTCCGTCTCCAGACGCACCGCCTTTCGGCCCGGCAGAACGGTGACGTTGGATGCGCCGAGCAAGGGCTCGACGGCAATCACCCGGGCGTCGCTCTTGGCCTTGAGCAGGCAGGGATAGCCGCCGCAGGTCTTGCACTTGATGCAGGGCGAAGTCACCGGATCAGCCTCGTCGCGGTCGACCCCCAGGGGTAGAGGAAAGGGGTTCCAGCCCTGATCGGCCAGATGGGCGCGCAGCTGATCCACGCCCGGATCGTGAGGGATCGGGGGGTGAACGTAGGGCGCCGCGCCGGCGGGGTCGGTGGGATCAGCGCCGCGTCTCCCGTGCACCTTCCACAGCGTCTCGGCCTCATCATAGTAGGATCGCAGGTCCCCCGGCCCGATCGGCCAGGCGGGTGAGAGTCCGCCCTTGTGCGGCACAGCCTCGAAGTCGCGGTCACGCAGGCGAAGCAAGGCCGCGCCATAGAAGATCGTATTGCCGCCGACCCAATAGTGCGTATTCGGATGAAATGGCTTGTTATGCCGGTCGTACCACGTCTCCGGCGCCCGGTAGCGGTGGTCGATGAACACCGCCTTGGAGTCCCAGTTCTCGGCCTCCCGCGGCAGGTGCTCGCCCCGTTCGAGGATCAGGATCGACTTGCCGCTGGGAGCCAGTCTCTGGGCGAGGCTCGCCCCGCCGGCGCCGGAGCCGACGATAACGACGTCGTAGTGGCTTTTCATCGCTCTTCCCCGAGCAGGTAGCGGGCGCCGAAGCGATCAATCACCCGGCGTGTAAGGTCTTCCGGAAGCACGCGCAGCGCGGCGACCGCAAGAGCGTTTCGCCATCCAGGCACAACGATGACCCGTCCGGACTCATTGCCGTTGATGGCCGCCTCGGCCACGTGGTCCGCGGTTTGGGGTCGCGAAAAGAAGCCGGGACGGGGCGCCAGATGGGCATAGCCGGCCTCGTCGGCGAAGGCCGAGGTGGTGGTCCCGGGGCAGAGGGCCGTGACCTTGACGCCAAACCCCCGATATTCGGAGTCGAGCGCCTGGCTGAAGCGGATCATCAGCCCCTTGACGCCGGGATAGAGGGTATTGCCGGCCACGCCCGGGGCGAAGCCGGCGATCGAGGCTACATTGATCACCCGGCCCCAGCGCGCCGCCTTCATCGCTGGCAGAAAGGCGTGGGCCAGGGCGCAGGGGGCGACCGCGAGGGTCATCAGGAAGGCGCGCTGACGCGACCAGGGCGCGTCGCCGAAGCGCCGGGGTACGCCAAAACCGGCGTTGTTGATGAGAATGTCGGGCGCCCGGCCCCAGGCCCTGAGGGCGGCGACGATGGGCAGATGGGCCTCATCGATCGAGAGATCGGCGACGATGGGCTGCGCGACGACTCCGTGCGCCTCGGCCAGTTCGCGCGCAATGGCCGCCAGTCGGTCCTCGCGCCGCGCCACAAGGGCCAGATCGCAGCCCCGCGCGGCATAGGCCCGGGCGAAGGCCTCGCCGATCCCCGAGGATGCGCCGGTGATCAGGGCCAGTCGGCGACGCGCGCCGGGGGGCGGCGCCGAGGACGGGTCAGACCCTCGAGACGATGGGGAAAAGGACGCGGCCATCGATCACCCAGAGTGAGCGGATGGGGACGTCGGGTCAAATGCTCCGGTCATCAAATCGCCGCAGGTCCATCCTGATCCTGGCTTCGTCATGTCGCCGCATCGTGCCGCCGCCGGCCCGCTCATCGCCCTTGCCCTTGCTCTTGGGGGCCTTGTCCTTGCGGGCCTGGCCTCTGCGCCGGCGGCCGCCCAGCCCGTCACGCGTGAGGACCTGCCTCCCGTGCCCCGGCCTCTCCCACAAGGCGATCTGGCGTCGCGTGGGCTTAGCCCCCTGGCCCGGGCTGTGCTGGAGGAGATCAATCTGGCCCGCACGGAGCCGGCGGCCTATGCCCGGATCGTCGCTCACACCCCCCTCGCCTATCGCCCGGAGGACGTCCGTGAAGCCGTCGCCTTTCTGGAGCGCCAGCCTCCCCTGCCGCCCCTGGCGCCGGACCTCCGCCTGACCGCCGTGGCGCGGGACCTTGCCTTCTACCAGGCGGTGACCGGCGGGGTTGGCCACGGCGCGGAGGGTCAGACCTTTCCGGCCCGCCTTCGCGAGGAGCAGGTGTTCGGCGGCATCACCGGCGAGGTCGTCTCCTATGGCGAGACCACGGCGCGCGGCGTGGTGGTGCAGTTCATCATCGACCCCGACACCCCTGGCCGCGGCCATCGGACGAATCTCTTCGACCGGCTCTATGACCACGCGGGCGCGGCCTGCACGGCGAGGCGCTCCATGGGCGGCATGTGCGTGGTCGACCTGGCCGGAATGATGATGCACCCCGGAGCCGAAGAGACTCAGGCGCCGGCTCCGCTTCGCTGAGAGCGCCGCCCCGCTTCGTCCGCCAGGCGGCCTCTCCCGGCCTTGTCCGCCAGAGGCGGATCGCCCCCCAGGATTACGCAGGACGTCCGAACCGATGCAGGGGCGGCTTTTGCCCCGGCGCGAACAGCGATCTCGCGGCTGTCACAAAGACAGGCTAGGTCTTTCGAGTCGCGGAGGTTGGATATCCGCGCGCGGACGATCCGGCGTTCGCGGTCACGATACGGGGGCGAGGAATGGCCGCGGCCGATTTCAAGGCGATCGACGAACAGGCGTTCAAGAGCTTCCACTGGCGGGCCACCGTGACGACGGGACTCGGGGTGTTCTGCGATGGCTATGATCTCACGAGCGTCGGTCTCGTCCTGCCCCTGATCCTCGCCTCGTTCGGTCACGCGACCCTGAGCAGCGTGGAAAGCGCCTTGCTGGCCGCCTCGGCCCTATTGGGCGCCACGGTAGGGGCCCTGATCTTCGGTGTCCTGGGCCAGTATGGCCGCAAGCGGTTCTACGGCTTTGACGTCGCCATCCTCGGCTTTGCCGCCGTGGCCCAGGCCTTCGCGCCAAACGTGGCCATCCTGATCGCCATTCGCTTCATCCTAGGGATCGGCGTGGGCGCCGACTATGTGCTTTCGCCCGTGATCATGGCCGAGCACGCCAACCGCGCCGACCGGGGCCGGGCCCTGGGCCTGGGCTTTGGCACCATGTGGCCCCTGGGCGCCCTGAGCGTGGCCCTGTTCGCCCTGGCCCTGCAGGCGCTCGGCGTGTCCGACGATCTGCGCTGGCGGATCGTGCTGGCGGGCGGCGCCATCCCGGCCCTTTCGGTGGTGTGGCTGCGGCGCCAGATGCCTGAGACGGCGCGCTACCTTGCCCGCCTGGCCGGCGAGCAGGGCAAGGCGGCTGACGTCATGGCCCAGATCAGCGGCGAAAGCGTCAAGGCGCCTAGCCTCGACACGCGGACCTTTGTCGAGGTCTTCCGTCGCCACGCCCGGCCGATCCTGGCGGCGGCGGTCCTGTGGCTGTTCTACGACCTCGTGGTCTACGGCACGATCCTGTTCGGTCCCTCCCTGATCGCCCGCAGTCTGGGCGTCAGCGCGGTCAACTTCACCCTGATCATGCAGGTCGTGTTCATCCTGCCGGCGTCGATCCTGGGCTCGCTGTTCGCCATCGACCAGTGGGGCCGTAAGCCCCTGCAAGCCGGCGGCTTCCTCCTGGCCGCGGCCCTGGTCGGCGTCTTCGCTCTGATGCAGCACAACCTTCTGGCCATGCCGATCCTGGCCCTGGCCGTATTCGGCTTCTTCAACGTCGCCCTGACCGGGCCGGGACTTGTCTCGGGGGCGGGCATCCTCGGCGTCGAACTCGCCCCGACCCGCATCCGCAGCGTCGCCCAGAGCATCACCGTGGCCGGGGGGCGGCTTGGCGCCACGATCAGCGGGTTCGCCTTCCCGCTCCTGTTCGCGGGCGTGGGCCAAAAGGGCGCCTACCTGGCGATCGCCGTCCTGAGCATCAGCGGCGCGGTCCTCACCTGGCTTCTGGTTCCCGAGACCGGACGGTTGTCGCTGGAGGCCCTGACCGAGACCGAAGCGGCGGCGTGAGGCGAGATCAGGCCGCCTGCGCGTCTCCAGATGGCGCGTCCTCGACCACGAAGCCCTTCCAGCTCGCCATATAGGCCACGAAGGTCTCGCCCAGACGCTCGCGCCGCAGATGATCCTTGGTCACCGGCAGGGCGCGGGCGACGAAGTCGGGATCGGCCTTGGCGAGGTTGGGGAAGTCATGGTGCAGGATGGCCCCGCGCCCGACCACGGCGAAGTCCGCGCCATGCTCCATCAGGCGACGGCAGTCCGCGGCGGAATAGAGCTTGCCCGCCGCTCCCAGGCGCACCCCGTGCCGCTCCAGCGGCGCAAAATGATCGATGAGCGGCGCCGAGTCGGGGGCTTCGGCCGGGGGCTTGAATACGTCCCAAAGCGACAGGTCGAGATAGTCCAGGCCACCATGGCCGAGCGCCCGGCGGGCCACCTCGATCTGTTCGTCCAGCTTGAGGCCGAAGCGCTCAGGCGAGAGGCGCAGACCCACCTGGAAGTCGGGCCGGGTGGCCGCACGTACGCCGTCGAGGATCTCGAACAGAAGCCGGGCGCGGTTCTCCAGGCTGCCGCCATAGCGATCGGTGCGTTGGTTGGTCTCGGGGCTGAGAAAGGCGCAGAGGACATAGCCGTGGGCGCCGTGCAGCTCCACCCCGTCGAAGCCGGCCTGCTGCGCCCGAACGGCGGCGGCGATGAAGGCGTCCCGCAGGGCCTCCACCTCAGCGGTGGAATAGGCGCGAGCGCCGGTCTCGGCGTCGTCGGAGGGCCCACGCGGGTCGCCGCCGATCAGGTCCTTGGGCGAGCGGATTCCGGCATGGTGAAGCTGGACCGAGGAGACCGCCCCCGCCGCGCGGATGGCCCCCGCCAGTCGCGTCAGGCCTGGCAGGTGATCGTCGGAAAAGACGCCGAGCTGGCCAGGAAAGCCCTGCCCCTCGCGCTGCACATGAGCCGCGCAGGTCATGACCAGACCAAACCCACCTTCGGCGCGATAGGTCAGCCAGTTGAACTCGTCGTCAGACAGCACGCCATCGGCATGGCTCTGAAGATTGGTCAGGGGCGCCAGCATGAAGCGGTTGCGCCAGGCCGGGCCGCGCGTGAGAGGCATCGGGTCGAAGAGAGAGGTCATGCGAATCCTTCACGGAGGCGGCGGAACGACGAGACAAGCCCCCCACACGCCGTCCAGAGCGGACGCGCGGCGGGAACCCTGCCCCGCCCATTTAGGATGCCGGACGCCGAACCGGGAGGGGGCGGATCTCGCGCCGCGCCTGATCCGCGCCGGACGTCCCCAGCGCTTGGGCGACCGCATTGGAAAGTGGCGTGGTAGGTCGACCGATCAGGGCGGACAGCTCGTGGCCATCGTCATACAGAGCGCCCTGTGCCGCGGCCGCATCCCAGCTCGCTAGGGCATCGGCGAAACGGGCGGGAACGCCTCGATCTCGCAGGCGAGCGGCGTAGTCGGCGGCGGCGAGGTCAAGATAGGGAATCTGGCGTCCTGTCTGGCGCGACACTTCCGCAGCGAGTTGGCCGAGCGTGAACGCCGAGTCGGCTGCCAGCTCATAAGTCTTGCCGTCATGGCCACGGCTGATCAAAGCGACCGCAGCGGCCTCAGCGTAGTCAGCGCGCGTCGCGGCGGAAATCCGCCCCTCTCGTGCGCTCCCGAGAAGCGCGCCCGCATTGACCGACGTCGCGAGCGAACCTGTGTAATTCTCCATGTACCAGCCGTTGCGCAGGATTGTGAAAGCCATTCCCGAAGCGTGGAGATCCGCCTCCGTCTGACGGTGATCCTCAGCCAGGCTCAGAGGCGAGACATCGGCGCGGAGCAGACTTGTATAGATGAGGCGCCTCACCCCCGCCGCCCGAGCAGCGGCGATCACGTGACGATGCTGCGCGACCCGGCCGCCCATGGCGTTGGAAGAGATCAAAAGAAGAGTATCCAGCCCCTCGAAGGCGGAGACCAGGGTGTCGGGCTGGTCGTAATCGGCGTGGCGGGCGGGAATGCCCAAGTTCTCGGCCTTGGCCGGATCACGCACCAGGGCCACCAGCGTCGCCCACGCCGCACGCGCCTTCACCGCGCGGATCGTCAGGCGGCCAAGCTGGCCCGCGGCCCCACAGAGCCCTATGGTCATGGTCATCCACCCTTGGAAGGAAAGGGAAATTGGGGATCGGCGGTCAGGAAGACGTCAGGCGCCCATCGACAGACGGATCGTTTGGCCTCAGGACCCGGTGATCTGAGCCATCAGAGCGGCGTTGTCCCAGAACAGGAACTCCTCATCCATGACGCCGGCTGACGTCCAATGCCCGATGGTGGCCATCTGCAATTTGAAATGCCGCCCCGTGGGCGCTAGCGTCTTGCCTTGGCCGAGCGCCATGGGCTGCGTGAAATCCCCCTCAATGACTCCGATCACGGCGGTCCAGGGGCCCGAGCCGAACTTTACCGGGTGAACCTGGATGTGCGTGTCGGGCGCAAAGACAAACATGGGCTTGAGCGCGGCGATGTGCGCGTCGAGGCCGCGGGTCATGCTGCCGTCGGGATAATGCACCACAATATCGGGGGCGTGGCTTTCCTTGAGACGATCCCAGCGCTGATGGGAGTAGACGTCAAAGTCGAGGGTATCAAACGTCTTAAGGTGGGCGTCGACCGCCGCCGCGTCGGCTCGGAACGTCTGGAGTCCAGGCATAGCATGGGGCGGGGCCTCAGACATTGCTGCGAGGGCGGGCGCCGTCAGGAGCGTCCCTAGGACAAGTGCGAGGACGACAGGGGCTGGAGCTTTGGCGGTCACGAGGGGTGTCTCCTGGGTCTGGGTGGGGGATGGTCAGGACCAGAACGGGGTCATTGCGGCCAACGCATCTCGCCTTTGACCACCTTGGCCCCGAGCTCGAGCCAAGCGGTCTCTGGAAGGTCGGGGTAACGGCGCTCCATGGCTTTGATGAGCTCAGCGGATGTCTGAGCGCGCGCGGCCTCCTGATCGAATGCCGTCAGATAGGCGTCATCGAAGCTCACAGCCGCGAGCCCGGGAGGGACAGGGCCGAGGGAATGCCCCGGGATCACCCGCAAAGGATGCAGCGCCACGACCCGCGCCAGGGTCGACCTCCACTGCGCCCGGGCCTCGAACGACGGGGTATCGGCCACCCAGACGTGCGTGCCGGCGAACAGGATGGCGCCGCCCAGGACAGTCTGAAGGGATGGAATCCAGACGAAGCTGCGCGCTGGCGTGGGGCCGTCGAGCCCCACAATATCGAGTCGCCTCCCCTCGAGGGTCAGATGATCGCCGTTCAACACCTTGGGGATGATCAGAGACTTAGGCGCATTCGCCCCTAGAACCGGCCCCCAATAGGCGAGCTTGCGTGCAGCCAGGGCCTTGATGGCCGCGACCGTGGGCGCGGTGGCGAGGATCGCGGCGTGGGGAAAGGCGGCGTGGATCACCCCAAGCCCGAAGTAGTAATCAGGGTCGCTGTGGCTGACATAGACCACGGTGAGGCGCTTGCCTGTGGCCTTTATCGCCTTCACCAGCGCCTCGGCGTCGTTCGTCTGAAACTGTGCGTCCACGAGGACGACGTCCTTTACGCCCGCGACGATCACTGAGGTCACGGGAAAGACGCTGGCGGCGCCAGGGTCATAGACCGTAAGGGTCAGAGGCGCGGGGCTCGCCGTGGCGTTGAACCCGCCGGCGCTGGCGACCAGCAGCGCGCAGAGCGCCAGAAGCTTGCGGACCATACCTGAACCCCGTTCGTCATCTTCCGCCTAAGTGCGGCGCGATCTCGAGGAGGAGGCTATCCCTGGGCGTGACTCCGATCTGCCCGCCTTGCGGCGACACAGCGTTGCAAGCAACGACCTAGGTTCTGTTGACGAAGTGCCTGACCCACAGTCTGGCGGAAGCGATGAGGATGAAGCCGAGGTAGCTATCGGCGGTCTTGTCATATCGGGTCGCCAGTCTGCGGCTGTGCTTGAGCTTTGAGAAGCACCGCTCGACCAAGTTTCGCAATGCGTAGAGGTGGCCGTCGATGGGGCGCTGGACCTTGCGCGTCCGCTTGGGCGGAATGACGGCGGCCACGCCGCGGTGTTCAAGGTCCTCCAGGATGGCGTCGGCGTCATAGCCCTTGTCGCCCAGGAGCACCTTGGGCTCAGGGCCGGGCTCGGCCATGATCGGGTCGTAGCCCTTGACGTCTGAGACCTCGCCGCCGGTGATCACCGCGGCGACCGGCAGGCCCAGGCCGTTGGCTCTCAGATGGATCTTGGTCGAGAAGCCACCGCGCGAGCGGCCAAGACCTTCGCCCTCAGGGCCTGCCGCTTTTTTTGGGCGCCAGCGGCATGCTGGTGGGCCCGCACGATGGTCGAGTCGATCATCTGGACGCTCTCCTGGCCTTGGCCGCTGTCATTGAGGGCGGCCAGCAGCACGTCCCAGACCCCGGCCAGCGTCCAGCGCCGGAACTGCCGGTAGACCGAGCTCCACTTGCCGAAGTGGTCGTGCAGATCGCGCCAGGGCGAGCCCGTCCGAGCGATCCAGAACACCCCGTCCAGCACCAGGCGGTGATCCCGAGGCCGCCGGCCGCGACGCGGACCCGTCTCGATCACGAACGGCGCGAAGAACGCCCACTCCTCGTCCGACATCAGACCGCGAACCAACGCTGCTCTCCCCAAAGAACAGCGTTGAATCAGCGATCAGCCGATTTGGGAATCCACTTCGTCAACAGAACCTAATCCGAGGGCGGATCGGGATCCGTCCGATCCTCGCCCAGGCGATTGGCCAGAAAGTCGAGCAAGGCACGAACCACGCCGGGCGCCTGGCGCCGCGAGGTGTAAACGCCATAGATTCCCATGGGTTCGACCGGATAGACCGGCAGCACCTCGGTCAGCGCACCCGAGCGCAAGCGAGGACCAACCAGGTAGGTGGGCAGCAGGCCTATGCCCGCGTCCGCCTCCACCGCCGCCAACAGCACAGAGGCCTCATTGGCGCAGATAGGTCCGCGAACAGGAACAGCGATCCGCGCCTCGCCCTTGCCCAAGGTCCAGACGCCCGGGCTGACGAACTGGTGCAAAAGGCAGTCGTGACCGGTCAAGTCCTCTGGGACAACCGGCGTTCCCCGGCGCTCGAGATAGGCGGGGGTGGCGCAGAGCACGGAGCGACAGACTCCCAACCGGCGGGCGATCAGGTGACCGTCCAGGGTGTTGGAAATTCGGATCGCCAGGTCGATCCGCTCTTCCACGAGGTCGATGGGGCGGTCCGTTCCCATCAGGTCCACGGTGGCGCCTGGGTGAAGGCGCACAAAATCCGCCACGGCTTCAGCAAGGATACTCTGCGCCAGGGACGGACTGCAGGTCAGGCGCACATGCCCGCGCGTGGCGCTGCCATACCCCTCCAGGAGGCTTCGCAGATCTTCTTCTAGGTCGAGCATGCCGCGAAAGCGCACCAGGGCGGCCTCGCCGGCGCTGGTCAGTTGCAGGCGGCGGGTCGTGCGGTGAAATAGCCGCGCCCCAAGCCACGCCTCCAGCGCCGCCAGGGCCCGCGAGGCCATGGCCCTTGAAACGTTCAGCGCCTCGGCGGCGCTGCTGATGCTGCCGCGTTCCGCGATCTCGACGAAGATGGAGATCGCTTTGAGACGATCCATGGCTGACCGCTGACGCAAATCCACAAGATCCCTCTCCTGAGGCCGTGCAATCCGAAGCCCGACCAAAGCGCCGAGTGGCGCGCCATGGCTCCTAAGGTAGGGGGGCCGACCAAGGCTTCGAGGGGCACGGACGATCGACGCCCCAAAGAGGATGACTTTCGGGCGATGCGGGTGCGCCGGGCGGGCTGGGGTCGTGGCCCATTTTCGCCCCTTACCACCCCGCGACCGAACCGGTGGGCAGGCGCGGGTCGATGGCGCCATAGAGGGTCTCCCCGCCCACAGGCTTGGCGCCCAGGGCCGGAGCGCCCACGAGGATGGCGGCGACCTGGTTCTCGTAGCCCATGGGGGTCAGGCGATCGCCCTCGGCCCGAAGCAGGGCCATGGTGTCGGGGCTCAGGGCATAGGGCTCGTAATAGAGCGTGTCCGGCAGCCACTGCTCATGGATGCGTGGCGCGTCGACGGCCTCGGTCAGGGTCATGCCGTGATCGATCAGGTTCAGCAGCACCTGGAGGACGGCCGTGGGGATGTGACTTCCGCCCGGCGTACCGACCACCAGGACCAGGGCGCCGTTTCGGGTGACGATCGTGGGGGTCATGGAGGAGAGCGGCCGTTTGCCTGGAGCAATGGCGTTGTTCGTCCCTTCCACCAGCCCGAACTGGTTGGGCACGCCAGTCTTGGATGAAAAGTCGTCCATTTCGTCATTGAGAAGCACGCCCGTGCCCGGGGCCATGACCCGCGCGCCGAACCAGTCGTTCAGGGTGTAGGTGAGTGAGACGGCGTTCCCGTCCTTGTCGACGATGGAGAAATGGGTGGTGTTCTGACCCTCAGGGCTGGCGCCGACGCCCCCCAGGCTCAGAGAGGGGGTGGCGCGATCGGGATCGATCCCCGCGCGAAGGTGGGCGGCATAGGCGGGCGAGATCAGCGCCGCGATGTCGGGATGAACGAAGGCGGGGTCGCCGAGATCCAGATTGCGATCGTGGAAGGCCCGGCGCAGCGCCTCGGTGAGGACGTGCACCTCCGCGGCCGAGTGAAAACCCATCTGGCTCAACGGATAGCCCTGAAGGATGGCCAGGGCCTCGCAGACCACCACCCCACCAGAACTGGGCGGCGGCGCGGAGATGATGTGGAAACCGCGATAGTCGCAGTCGAGCGGCGACCGCACGACCGCGCGGTAGGCCGCGAAGTCGGCCGGGCTGAGGATGCCTCCATGAGCCTCGCTGGCCGCCACAATGCGCCGCATGGTCGCCCCGCGATAGAAGGCGTCCGCGCCGTCGTCCGCGATGGCCTGAAGCGTGCCCGCCAGATCGGTTTGGACGAGGCGCTCGCCCGGCCGCCAGGGCGCCCCGTGATCGAGGAAGATGGCCGCGCTGGCCGGATCCTTCGCGAAGTCCGCCGCGCCTTCCGCCAGGAAATCGGCATCCCCCTGATCGAGCACGAACCCATCCCGGGCCAGGGCGATCGCCTCGCGCATCAGCCGCGCGCGGGGCAGGGTTCCAAAACGCGCCCGCGCCATTTCCAGCCCGGCGACCGTGCCGGGCACGCCCACGGCCAGATAACCCCGGGTGCTAAGGCCTGGGATCACATGGCCCGAGGCGTCCTGGAACAGCCGCGCCGTCGCGGCGCCAGGCGCGGTCTCGCGAAAGTCGATGAAGGCTTCGCGCCCGTCATGCCAGCGGACGGTCATGAACCCGCCCCCGCCAAGGTTTCCAGCCTCCGGGAAGGTGACGGCCAGGGCGTAGGCCACGGCGATGGCCGCATCCACGGCGTTTCCACCGTCCTTGAGGACGGCGACCCCCGCGTCACTGGCCAGATGGTGGGCCGAGACGACCATGCCGTGCGTCGCCCCGACAGGCGCGGGGACCGCCGCGCCGGCGGTCTGGGTGGCGAACGGAGCCAGGGCGAAGCTCAGGGTCGTCAGAAGCGCGCCGAAGCGGAGGGTGAGGCGATGGGTCATGGTCCAGTCGTGCCAAACGCGGCCACCGCGGTCCAGCGACATTGCCCCGCTTCCCGCCTCTGCTTGTCCCTCCCGGCTGACCTCGTCCCGTCTTGACCGCGACCCGCGCGCTCGCCAATCAGCCGGCATGAACCTCGAAACCCTGAACCGTCACGGCTGCTTCGGCGGCGTGCAGAGCTTCCATGCCCATGCCAGCGAGGCGACGGGCACGGCCATGCGTTTTGGCGTCTACACCCCGCCGGGCGTGGGCCCCTTCCCCGTGGTCTGGTGCTTGGCGGGCCTGACCTGCACGGAGGAGACCTTCGCCATCAAGGCTGGCGCGCAGAGGTTCGCCGCCGAGCTGGGCCTGATGCTGATCACGCCCGACACCAGCCCCCGGGGCGAGGGCGTGGCCGATGATCCAGCCTATGACATGGGCCAGGCGGCGGGCTTTTATCTCGACGCCACGGAGGCCCCCTGGGCGCCGCATTTTCGCATGCGGACCTGGCTGGAGCGCGAACTGCCCGCGCGGATCGGCGAGAGCTTCGCCAAGGCCGACCTCTCGCGACAATCGATCCTGGGCCATTCCATGGGCGGGCACGGGGCCCTGACCTTCGCTCTGAGAACGCCGGAGCGGTTCAAGGCCGTCTCCGCCTTCGCCCCGATCGTCTCGCCCCTGAACTGCCCCTGGGGCCACAAGGCTCTGAGCGGGTATCTGGGCGCCGACCGTGCGCTCTGGCGTCCCTATGACGCCTGCGCCCTGATCGAAGATGGGGCGCGTGTTCCTGAAATCCTGGTGGACCAGGGCCTGGACGATCCCTACCTAGTCGAGCAGCTCAAGCCGGAGCGGCTGGAGGCCGCCTGCGCTGACGCTGGCCTCGCCCTGACCCTCAGGCGCCATGCCGGCTATGATCACGGCTATTTCTTCATCCAAGGCGTCATCGAGGATCACCTGCGCTGGCACGCCGCGCGGCTTCGCTGAGCGCATCCGGCATGACCTTGGATTGCCTTGAGGCCGCGCGACGCCCATTTTGCGCCCCGTGAAACGCCTCGACCTCGCCTTCGACACGCACAAGGACCGCGCCGCTCCGGCCGCGGCGGAGGCGCGCGTGGCTTTGGCCCAGACGGGACCGGTCAATCTCACCGGCCTGACCCAGGACGAGCTGGCTGCCTTCCTGGTGGAAAGCGGGATCGCCGAGCCTCGGCAGGCGCGGATGCGCGCCGACCAGATCTGGGGCTGGATGCACAAGCGCGGCGTGACCGACTTCGCCGCCATGAGCAACATCGCCAAGGAGACCCGCGCGGCCCTGGCCGAACGCTTCGTGTTGAACCGCCCGAGCATTCTGGAGCGTCGTCAGAGCACGGACGGGGTCGTGAAATGGCTGCTGGGACTCTCGCCGGGGGCCGAGGCCGAGACGGTGTTCATCCCCGATGTCGGACGCTCCGGCGCTCTGTGCGTCTCAAGCCAGGTGGGCTGCACCCTTACCTGCCGCTTCTGCCACACCGGGACCCAGCCGCTGGTGCGCAACCTCACCGCCGGTGAGATCGTCGCCCAGTGCCTGATTGCTCGCGACGACCTGGACGAGTGGACCGCCGAGCCGGATGCCCGACGGCTCTCCAACATCGTCTTCATGGGCATGGGCGAACCTCTGTACAATCTGGACGCCGTGGCCCGCGCCATCGACATCCTCTCGCACCACGAGGGGTTGGGAATTTCGCGGCGGCGGATCACCGTCTCCACATCCGGGGTGGCCCCCAAGATCCCGGAACTGGGGGCGCGCACCGGCGCCATGCTCGCCATCTCCCTGCACGCGGTGGAGGACGGCTTGCGCGATGAGTTGGTGCCGATCAACCGGGCCTATCCGATCAAGGACCTGATGGCCGCGATCCGCGCCTATCCAGGGCTTTCCAACGCCCGCCGCGTGACCTTCGAATATGTCATGCTCAAAGGGGTCAACGACTCCCCCGCCGAGGCCCGGGCCCTCGTGCGCCTCTTGGCGGGCGTGCCGGCCAAGATCAATCTGATCCCGTTCAATCCCTGGCCCGGCTCGCCCTATGAGTGCGCCTCGCCCGCGACGATCCGGACCTTCGCCGATATCGTCAACCGCGCCGGATACGCCTCGCCCATCCGCACGCCACGCGGTCGCGACATCCTCGCCGCCTGCGGCCAGCTCCGTTCGGAAAGCACCAAGGAGCGCGCCAGCGATCGACGCCGCCGCGAGCGCGAGACCGCGGAGGGCTAAGCCCTCACGGGCGAAGCCGTGTCGACCTCGGCGCCACCCGCCCGGCCCCGCAAACCGGCGAGGATCAGGAACGTCAGTAAGTCAGTGGGCGATGGAGACGGATTCGCGCTGGAGATTTACGAGCACCTTGGCCGTGTCGCGCTTCATGCCCTCGCGGACGAGGGGGGCGGGGGCGAGAATGTCCGCGCCGACGAGGTTCTCATAGGTCACCCGGGTT
The DNA here is from genome assembly GCA_027452265.1 of Caulobacteraceae bacterium. Classification (GTDB taxonomy): domain Bacteria; phylum Pseudomonadota; class Alphaproteobacteria; order Caulobacterales; family Caulobacteraceae; genus Acaudatibacter. The sequence goes on along the minus strand of DAIDGR010000074.1, from coordinate 58,005 downwards.
ACCCCGCCCTGCAGCGGGATAAGACGCCACTCGCCTTCCTCGACCTTCAGATTGCCGCCGACCTTGCGGAACTTGACCAACTGATAGGGCTGGTAGTCCTCGCGCACGATGTTTGAGATGGTCGGCACAAAGAAATTGCCGTGGGTGACCGTCTCGCGAATGTCGAAATCATGGGCCGGGTCTGATTGCAGGATCCGGCAAAGGGTCACGGTGGTCACCAGTTTCTGGGCGTAGCGACAGTCGTGCATCACCTCCCAGATCACCTTGGGGGGCGCGGCGATATCGATCGCGGCATGGATCAGGACCGCGCCATCCGCCGCCGGCGCCACTTCCGAGAAGGGTTTGCCCTCTGCGAGGTCGTGACTGGCGGAGTCCGGCGGGGCCCACGCGGTCAACGCCGGCATCGTCATCAGGGCCACGGCCAGAAGGAAACGCGAACTCATTTGGGCTGGGGCTCCGGACTCAGAGGACGCTCCCCCGCGGGGGCGGCGACAGTTGGGACCGGCCTCGACTCATTGGCCAGATCATCAGGGGCAGGGTTTGAAGCCGCAAGAAGGCGGCTGAATTGAGACATCAAGCGTCGGCATGCTCCAGCGGCTCCCGGCGAGGGTCGAGGTGCGCGCTGACCGCCTCCAACGCCTCGACCAGCCCCATCCGTCGCACGACCACCCCATCGGGCAGACCCGTGAACAGGCGGCTGGGCGCGGCTGCGTCCAGGAGCACGAAGGCCCCGCGGTCATCCTCGCGCCGGATCAGGCGGCCGAAGGCCTGGGCGAGGCGCGCCCGGGTCAGGGCGTCGTCATAGGCCCCTCCCCCGAACTCACCGCGACGGGCCTTGTGCAGAATGTCGGGCCGGGGCCAGGGCACCCGGTCGAAGACCAGCAGGCGCAGGGCCTCGCCCGGCACATCGACCCCGTCGCGCACCGCGTCGACGCCCAGAAGACAACTGTCCGGCTCGGCCCGGAACATGTCCACCAGCGTGCCGACGTCCAGCGGATCGACATGCTGGGCGTAGAGGGGCAGACCGCGATCGGCCAGGGGTCCGGCGATCAGGGCGTGCACCGCGCGCAGGCGGCGGATCGCGGTGAACAGCCCCAGCCCCCCGCCCCGGGCGGCGAGGAACAGCTCGCGCATGGCGGCGGCCACCTGCCGTGGATCGTCGCGATTCACATCGGTGACCACCAGGGCGAGGGACTGGCGGGCATAGTCGAACGGAGAGGCGAGTCGGAGGGTGCGGGCCGGGCTCGCCAGCTGACTCGCCCCGGTGCGCCGCGCGGCCAGGGCGAAGGGGGCGTCGGGGCTGGCGTCAGCCAGGGTCGCACTCGTGACGAGGACCCCGTGGGCGCGGGTGAGGACCGCCGCATGCAGAGGGCCGCTGGGGTCGAGCCAGTTGCGGCGATAGACCACATCCACGACCCGGCCAAAGGCCTGGACCGCCTCCAGAACATGGACGAAGGCGGGCTCCACGTTGTCCAGGGATTGGCCTGTGGATTCCGGCTCCGATGCGGTCTGAGGCTCGGAGAGGTGGCGCAACATGGCGCGCCAGGCGGGAATGACCTGCCGGGCCCGCCAGTCCAGGCCCCGCAGGACGCCCTCGATCCGATTGCGCTCGACGGCGCCCAGGGCCTCGCTGGCTTCATCCAGCAGATCGGCGAGCGTTTGAGCCAGGCGTTTGAGGGGGCTCTCCAGGGCCGCGAGCGCGAGGTCGGCGCCCTGGGCCGCCGCCACGACCACGGCCAGGGCCGGACGGGCCGCGCATTCGAGCTGGGTCTCGGCGCGCCCGCCCTGGCCCCCGCCCCGCGCCCGCACCTGGTAGAGCGCGGAAGCGAGAAAGGCCTCGACCTCGCCATGGGGGTGCGGCTCCCCCTGCGCGCCATCGGGCGCGATGCGGCTCGACCAGCCCTCGCCCGGCAGAAGCGCGGCGGCTTTCAGGGCCTCTTGCAGGAGGGCGCGGGCGGCGTCCGCCGTCTCGCCGATCTCCTCGCTCGCACTCGCCGCGCGCAGAGCCTCATCCAGCCGCGCCTCCAGGCCACGACCCCGGCGACTCCGCGCCTCCGGCCCCCGGAGCCAGCGACGCATCTCCGCAGCTTCAGCCCCGGAGAGGGCCACGGAAAAGGCGCTGTCAGCGGCGTCGAACAGGTGATGGCCTTCGTCGAAGACAATGCGGCGGGGCGCCCCCTCATCCGACGCCCCCGCGCTCCGGCCCAACCCCTGGCGTGCGGCCTGGCTCATCACCAGGGCATGGTTGGCGATAACCAGATCGGCATGGCGCGAGGCGCGCACGGCCCGCTCGACGAAGCAGGCGCGATAGTGGGCGCAGGCGGCGTGGACACACTCGCCGCGCCGGTCCACCAGATTGGCCGGGCTGGCCTGGGCCGCCGGCGGGACATCGAACAGGGTTGGCAGCCAGGCCGGGAAGTCGCCCCCCGTCATGTCGCCGTCGCGGCTGGCCCGGGCCCAACGGGCCGCCAGCATCAAGCCGATCAGATCGCCTTCCCCCAGACGCGCGGCATTGACGCTCTCCTGGAGGTTCAAAAAGCACAGATAGTTCTCACGCCCCTTGCGGACCGCGACGCGACGGGCCCGCACCGCCGGATCGGGATAGACCGCCTCCGTCTCGCGGGCGATCTGGCGCTGCAGGGCACGGGTGAAGGTCGAGATCCAGACGCCCGGTCCGTTGGCCTCGGCCCAGACCGACGCCGAGGCGAGATAGGCGAGCGTCTTGCCGGTGCCGGTGCCGGCCTCCGCCAGCATCATCTGCGGGGCGTCAGGATGCTCACGCGGCTTGAAGGCATGAACCGTCTCGGCGGCGAACTCTGCCTGGAGGGGGCGCGGTTCGGTCAGGCCCGCCCGGGTGAGCAGATCGACAAGGCGCGCGCGGACCGCCTCAGGCGCGATGGGTTGAGACCCGGCCTCTCCCGGCGGCGCCTCGTCCTCCCACTCCGCCGCGTGAGCCCAGACGTCGAGGCCGTCGCCGCGCCAGGGCCGCGCGACCTCTCCACCACCGCGCAACGCCCCCAGCACCGGGGCGGCCCAGGCCCAGCCGGCGCGGCCCAAGGTCTCTGCCTGGGCCAGGGCCTCGGCGCGGGACGGCCTGGGCGTCTGCGTCAGCTCGGCCAGCAGCGCTTGCGCGGCATGGCGCAGGACGCCCGCTTCTTCATCCGGACCGTGCGGCGCTCCCAGGCCCAGCGCCAGGGCGAGCCCGGCCGGTGAAGGCGCCAGCAGGCGCGCCGGACGGACAAAGGCGAACAGCTCCAGGACGTCCAGGAGCCGGGGCGAGCGTCCGGGCGCCGGTTCGCCCAGGCGTCGCGCCGTGACGCCGGCATGGACGACGATGAGAGGGCCCTGGCGAAACAGCGCCCTCGCCTCCCGTCCCGCGATCTCGCGGGCGCCCGCGGCATCGGCGAGCCCCGCCCGACCGCCCGGCGGCGCGGCCAGGGCGCCCGGCAGGAGGCCTGCCGTCGCGGAGGAGATCACGGTCTGCGCCATGTCCCCGGCCTAGCACTGGTCGCGACGGGAGGCGACGCCCAAACCTGCGTCCGCACAAACCGGGAACATGATATGCAGGGCCGATGAACGGCGCCGCGGCCCAAGCTCTGATCTCAACCTGCGCGGATGGCCCGCCAGGCGCCTGCGCCCCCTTGCCCGAACCCTTCGCCGCCTGGTTCGCCGCGCGCGGCTGGACGCCCAGGCCGCATCAGCTTGCGGTCCTGGCGGAGGCGCGGGCCGGGCGTCATGCTCTGCTGATCGCGCCGACGGGCGGGGGCAAGACCCTGGCGGGGTTCCTCCCAAGTCTGGTGGAGTTGGCGGGGCGGCCGCCGCGGAGGCCCGGCGAGGCCGGGGCGAGAGGCCTGCACACCCTGTACATCTCGCCGCTCAAAGCTCTGGCCGTGGATGTGGAGCGCAATCTCCTCGCTCCGGTCACGCAGATGGGCCTTTCCATCGCCATCGAGTCCCGCACCGGCGATACGGGCGTGGGGCGGCGCGAGCGGCAGAGGCGTGCGCCCCCCGATATCCTCCTCACAACACCCGAGCAGCTGGCCCTTTTTCTCGCCTGGGAGGGCGCGCGGAGCTATTTCGCGGACCTTCGGCGGGTGGTGATCGACGAGGTTCACGCCCTGTGGCCCAGCAAGCGCGGAGACCTCCTGGCGCTCGGGCTCGCCCGCCTGAGCGCCTTGGCGCCGGATATGACCCTGATCGGGCTGTCGGCCACGGTGGCCGAGCCAGGGCTGATCCAGGACTGGCTCTCGCCTGACCCGGCGCGGCCGGTAAGCCTGGTGCGCGGCGCGGGCGGAGCGCCGCCCGTGGTCGATCTCCTGCTCTCGCAAGGCCGCGTGCCCTGGGTGGGCCACACCGCCCACCATGCCATGGCCGAGGTCTATGACGCCATTCGGCAGGCGCGCTCGGCGCTGGTCTTCGTCAACACCCGCTTCCAGGCCGAATTCGCCTTCCAGGAGCTGTGGCGGCTGAACGAGGACAACCTGCCCATTGCCCTGCACCACGGCTCCCTCGCCGCCGAACAGAGGCGCAAGGTGGAGGCGGCCATGAGCCGGGGCGAGCTGCGCGCCGTGGTCTGTACCTCGACGCTCGACCTTGGCGTCGACTGGGGCGATGTGGACCTCGTCATCCAGGTGGCCACACCCAAGGGCGCCTCGCGCATGGTGCAGCGGATCGGCCGGGCCAATCACCGGCTGGATGAGGCCAGCCGCGCCCTGTTCGTGCCCGCCAACCGCTTCGAGATGCTGGAATGCCAGGCCGCCCGTGAGGCCATAGCCGAGAGCGCGTTCGACCATGAGAGGCCCCGCCAGGGGGCGTTGGATGTTCTGGCTCAACACCTCATGGGCCTGACCTGTTCCGAACCGTGCGATCCGGACGCCCTTTATGAAGAGGTGCGGAACGCGGGCCCCTATGCGAGCCTGGAGCGGTCCGGGTTCGACGCGGCCCTCGATCTGGCGGCGACCGGCGGCTACGCCCTTCGCGCCTATGATCGCTTCGCGCGCATCGTGCGGCGCAGCGACGGCCGGCTTGTCGCGCGCAACCGCGAGACCGTGCTGCGCCATCGCCTCAATGTCGGGGCCATTGTCTCGGCCGCCATGCTGGCCGTCCGGGTGGTCTCCGCCAAGGGCGGACGCAAGATCGGACCCCAGACGCGGGGCGGGCGCAAGATCGGCGAGGTCGAGGAGGGGTACCTCGACGTTCTGGAGATCGGCGATACCTTCGTCTTCGCTGGCCAGACCTGGCGACTGGAGGGGGTGACCGGGACCGAGGTGCTGGTCAGCCCCGCGCCCGGCGAGGAGGCGCGGATGCCGTCCTGGGGCGGGTCAAAGTTCGCCCTCTCCACCTTTCTCGCGGCCAAGGTGCGGGCGATGATGTCGGACGAGAGCCGCTGGAGCGCCCTCCCCGCCGATGTCGCCGAGTGGCTCGGCCTCCAGCGCGAACGCTCGATCATCCCCGCGCCAGACGAGATGTTGGTGGAGACATTTCCCCACGGTCAGCGTCACTTTCTGGTCGCCTATCCGTTCGAGGGGCGGCTTGCCCACACCACGCTGTGCATGCTCCTGACCCGGCGCCTGGAGCGATTGCGGGTGGGGCCGGTGGGCTTTGTCTGCAACGACTACGCGCTGGCCATCTGGACGGTGCGCGACCTCGCGAACCTCGACATGGACGCCCTGTTTGAAGAGGACATGCTGGGCGACGACCTGGAGGCGTGGCTGGACGAGAGCCCGCTGATGAAGAGCGCCTTCAAGGCCTGCGCCCTGATCTCTGGTCTGATCGAGCGTCGATTTGCGGGCGGCGAAAAGACCTCGCGCCAGGTGAATATCTCCACCGACCTGATCTACGAGGTGTTGCGGCGGCACCAGAGCGATCACCTGCTTTTGCGCTGCGCCCGGGAGGACGCCGCCCAGGGCATGATCGACATCGCCCGCCTCGCCGACCTCCTCTGTCGAATCAGGGGCAAGATCAGGCATCAGGCGCTGGAGCGGCTCTCGCCCTTTTCCGTCTCGGTGATCGCCGAGATTGGGCGTCAGGCCTCTCCTGGGCAATCGGCGGCGAGCCTGATCCTGGAGGACGCCTCGGCCGGGTACGACGCCCAGCGCTGGACGCAGGATCTGATCGCGCGCGCCGTGGGGGACGAGCGGATGGACATCGGGAACGCGGAGCAATCGGGGCCATGAGCCTTCGGATTCGCGTCAACGGCGCGGCGGCCGAATGCCGCGCGAGCGGGGCCCTGTGGCTGGATGGTGCGCGGGCCCTGATCGTCGCCGATCTGCACCTGGAGAAAGGCTCGGCCTATGCCGCGCGCGGCCAGATGCTGCCCCCGTTCGACACAGCCGAGACGCTCTCGCGCCTGGAGACCGAGGTCGAGGCCCTCGATCCGACCCTGGTCGTGCTCCTGGGCGACACCCTGCATGACGCAGCCGCCGAGGCCCGCCTGGCGCCCGAAGCGCGTGCGCGCCTGGCCTGCCTGGCGAACCGGCGACGCCTGGTCTGGGTGCTCGGCAATCACGACGCCGCAGGGCCGGGCCCCCTGCCTGGCGAGGCGCTGGCGGATCTGGAGCTGGAGGGCCTGACCTTCGTCCATGAGCCGAGGCCCAGGGCGGCGCCGGGCGAGGTGGCGGGCCATCTTCACCCCTGCGCCAAGCTCAAGGGGCGGACCGGGCGCCTGCGACGGCGCTGCTTCGTCACCGACGGAGAGCGGATCATCCTGCCGGCCTTCGGCGCCCTGACCGGAGGTCTGAATATCCGCGACACCGCCTTCGCCGGCCTGTTCAGCCGCGCGCCCCTGGCCGGGGTGCTTCATGGCGAGCGCGTGCATCCGGTGGCCTTCGCCGCCCTGGCGGCCGACTGATGGGCGTCGGCGAGACCCTGGCGATCCTCGGCGCGGTGGTGCTGGCGACGTTGTTCTTCGGCTTCATGGGTGCGCAGCCCCGGCCCCTCCTGACGCTCAAGCCACGCTGGGCGCCCTGGCGGTTTCTGATGCTGCTGGGTGTGATGGCTATCGTCGCCGTCCTCGCCCACCTGGTGAACATGGTGCGCGGGGGTTAGGCCCGGCGCGTCACGACTCCAAGCCCAGGGTCTTCATCAGCCGGTAGATGAACTCCAGGTCCTGATCGAAGGCGACGAGATTGACCCGCTCGTCCCGGCCGTGGGCGCGGGAGTCGTCGAGGTCCACGAAGTCGCCGTCGACGCCATAGGAGGGGATGCCTGCGGCGCGGGTGAAGGCGCTGTCGGTGGCTCCGGCGGAGAGCTCCGGCAACAGGGTCAGGCCTGGCCACATGGAATGGGTCACCTCCGCCACCGCCTGGGTCACCTTGGGCGAGAGGGGCGAGGGCGGCGAGAGTTCGGGCGCGGTGTAGACGGTCATCTGGACCGTCGGATCGGCGATCACGGCGCGCAACCTGGCCTCGACATCGGCGATCGGCTCATCGGGCATGACCCGGCACTGCACCAGGGCGGACACGTCCTCGGGCAAGGCGCTCTCGCCCTGGCCGCCCTTGATCACCGTCGCGACGCAGGTGGTGCGAAGGTCGATATTGGTCTCCACCTCGCGCGACAGGCGCGCCAGAGCGGCGGCCGAGGGATGACCAGCGGCGACCTCCTCCATATCCGCTCGGACCTGCCCGCTCTCCAGGCCGGCGCGGGCCTTGAAATAGGCCTTGGTGGTCGGCGTCAGGTCTACCGGAAAGCTGTATTGGCTGAGCCGGTCGAGGGCGGCGGCCATGTGGTAGATCGGATTGGCCGGCGTCGGCCGTGAGCTGTGCCCCCCCTTGTCGTGAGCCTCCAGGCGGAAGGTGGCGAACACCTTCTCGCTGGTCTGGATCGCCAGGTAGAGCCGCTTTCCGTCCTTCAGCCCGGCCTCGCCGCCATCGGGATTGATCACCAGGCCGGCGTCGATCAGGGGCCGGTGGGTCTTGAGAAGCCAGTCGATGCCGCTGGCGTCGCCGCCGGCTTCCTCGTCGGCGGTGAAGGCGACGATGATGTCGCGGGCCGGCTTGAAGCCGGAGTCATGCAGCCGGATCAGGGCGTCGGCCATGGCGGCGTCGCCGCTCTTCATGTCCTCGGTCCCGCGGCCATAGGCATAGCCATCGACCACGGTCAGCTTGAACGGATCATAGGTCCAGTCGGCGCGATTGGCCTCGACCACGTCCAGGTGCCCCAGGAACATCACCGGCGCGCCCGCTCCGGTCCCGTGCAGGCGCACCACCAGATTGCCCTTGGTGGGATGGTCGGAAGGCGCAAGGACCTGGACGTCGGCGGCGGGGAAGCCCGCGGCGAGGAAGCGGCCCGCCAGATATTGCGCCGCGGCGGTCGACCCGTGGGCGTGGGTGGTGTCGATCTCGACCAGGCCCTTGAGGAGATCGCGACCGAGCGCGACATAGGGCGTGGGTGGGACGGGCGTCGCGGCGGGGGCCGCCTGAGCCCAGGCGCCGGCCGCCGACAGCAGCCCCAAGGCGGCGCCCACGGCCCCAATCCCGCTCACCCTTCCGGTCATCCCGCTCTCCCGCGTCCAGCCATTGCCGCAGGGCTTAGACCGGACACGGGCGCGGGGCCAGAGGCCTCAGGGCGCGGGGGTCAGCTGACCGCGGATCTCGCCAGCCGGATGGGCGGCGGTGTGCACGTTCACATAGAGAAGACCCTGTTTCAGATCGTTCGCCTGCACGTCGGTCAGGGTCGCCTGGCCCGAGGTCGGGCTCTTGGGGGCCATGCCGAGCGGCACGACGACGCCGGCCGCCTTGCCCACCGGCGCTGGGCCGTGGATGTGCGCCATGGTGGCCGGCCCGGTGAGGCCGTCAAAGGTCACGTTCCAGGAGATCGCATGGGTCTCCGTGTCATAGGTGACGTCGGCCATGCCGTGCCCGTGCGAGTCATTGGGCGGCGTCTCATGAGCGCCATCAAGCGTGGCGGTGTAGCGAAGGGTCTCGGCGCCGGCCTGGGTCGCCAGGGCCAGGGCCCCGCTTGCGGCCAGAGCCAGAACAAGGGTGCGTGCAATCATCATGGCAATCCTCCAACGGTTGGACCCGTCCTCGAGGCGAGGTTAAGCCCAGCACGGCGCGGCGTCGACTGAGAGATGAGCCGCTCCCCCTGGCGTCAGCGCGGACGCTTGGTCCGGCTTTTGCGCGGCGGCGGCGCGGGATGAGAGTCCGGCTCGATCATCCGCTCGCCCAGACCCAGATTGACGACCGTGGTGGCGCTCGAAAGAGCGATCCCCTCGGCGCTGAGGTCGGGTACGATCTGGAACAGCAGCTCGCTCTTGACCCGGAAAGCGTCTCGCGGCGAGCGCACATAGGCGAGGCAGGTGAACTCCAGGGCGCCGTCCACGACATTGGTCAGAAACACCCCGGGCGCGGGCTGCTTGAGCAGATCCTTGTGCGCAGCGATCCGGGCCATGAGCAGGTCGCGCACCTGGATGGGATCGGCCGAGGCGGTGACCTTGAGCACAATGCGCACCCGCCCCGTGGCCGAGGCGTGGGTGACGTTGCGCACCGTCTTGGTGACGAGTTCGCTGTTGGGCACGATCAGGCGCGAGCGGTCGGCCATCTCGATCTCGGTGGCGCGCACGGAGATCTTGCGCACATCCCCTTCCAGGTCGCCGATCGCCACCCAGTCCCCGACCCGCACCGGCCGTTCGGCCAGAAGGATCAGGCCGGAAACGAAATTGCCGATGATCGACTGCAGGCCAAAGCCGATGCCCACGGACAGGGCGCTGGCGAACAGGGTGATCTGACTGAGGCTGAGGCCCAGGGAGGCGAAGGCGACGATGATGGCGATCGTGGCGCCCAGATAGCTGACGCCAATGGCCAGGGACGTGCGCACGCCCATGTCGAGCTGGGTCTTGGGCAGGTAACGCCGCTCCAGCCAACGGCGCACCGCCCGGGTCATGAATAGGCCGATCAGAAACAGGGCGAGCGCCCCCAGCACGGCGCCGGGTGAAATCGTCACCTGGCCCAGATGCAGCACCAGACTGGTCGGCGCGACGCGGCCGAAGATGTCGCCGGCGCTGGCCCCGAACGGCGCCATGACGGCGACCAGGGCGAAGGCCAGAAGGGCCAGGCGCGCCAGTCCGCTCGTCAGAACCCCGATCTGCTCAATCGCCTCGGGCGACAGGACGAGCGCGGTCTCCAGCGCCGCGCCCATGGGGTGGTCCGGCGCCAGGAAGGTCGGGATGGCCTCGTCCACCAAACGAAAGACCAGGAAGATCAGGGCGAGCACCGCCCCGGCCCACACGGCCTCGCGGATGACGAAGCCGGAAAAGGCGAGGTAACCGAGAAGGTCGGCGCCGATCGCCGTGAGTACGCACAGCCATCCGGCGAGGGCCGCCAGGACCCAGGGCAGACGCGAATTGCCGCCCGATTCACCGGCGACGAGCTGAGCGATCCGCGCTCTCCCCGCCGCCGCCAGGCCGACTGCCACGACGCCGATCTCAAGCGCCACGGCGGCGTTATCGATCACCACCTGCCCGGCAAGACTGACCCCGACCGCCGCGTCGAACCCCCCGGCGAAGGCGCTCAGGGCTGAGCTGATCCCGATCAGGGTGGGAAACAGACCGAGGCGTCGCGCCACGGAGTCGGAGATCGGCGCCAGGCGCCACTCGTCATGGCCGGGGGAGAGCACGGCGCGACCGAGGCTGTCGATGAAGGCCGCGAAGGTCACGGTGCGCACCAGCAGCGCGACCACCGTCTCGCCCACATCCGAGAGGGCCTGCACATTTTGCAACGCCCCCCGCATCAACAGGCCGGCCAGGAGCGGCGTCGCGGTTCCCACCAGCACCCGCCAGAGGGCCAGCCAGGACCGGGTCAGGGCGGAACGGGTCTCGTCGCGCGCGGCCCGGCGAAGGCCCAGATTGAGGGCCAGGATACGTATCGGGCCCAGGATCAACAGGGCCAGGGCGGCGGCCGCGATGAGGGTCACCTGGGCGTTGGCGGCGGAGTTCTGGTTGTAGGCGTCCGTCTGGTCGGCCAAGGCGTCCGCGATGCGCCCCAGATCGCTCGGTCCGTCCGTCGCCAGCATTCGCCAGAGGTCGGGATCGAGTAGGGACCGGCTCTGGGAATAGAGCCGCGTGTCGAAATTGGTCTTCAGGCGACGGGTCAGAACATCGCTGATCTGCTGCGCTTCCACCTGGAGCACCTGAATCTGGTGCTGATCGTCTCCCAGAATGGTCACGGCCCGTTCGAAGCGCCGCCTCAGCGCCTCGACGGCGTGGTCCTCGCGCACGCCCTTGGGTGGCGGGGGGCCAAGCTGGGCCTGACGCGCCTCGACATCGCGCAGACGGGTCGTCGTCTCGCCAAGAACCGCCTGCAGGCGCGGCTGAACCGCGTCGATCTCGGCCAGACGCGACTTGATCTCCAGATCGCTGAGGCTGGCCGTTCGATAGCCGGCGCCGGCGTCATGCAGCTGCATATCCGCCTGGCTGATCGCCGCCTGGATGTCCGCATCGGGAATGCGCAGGGCTTCCGGGGGCGCCGCCGCGGCGCCAATTGAGCCGAGCAGCGTAAGCGCCAAAATCGACAGGATCAGCCTAAGACGCCGCACGCCCGGGGACCTCGCATCCACGCCACCCCCTTGCTTTTAGCCCAGGCAAGGAGCCCCTGGACAGGGGCGAGCGGCGCGGCGCATCTGCGGGCGATGGTAAGGCCCCTCCCCGCATGACCGGCGACGCAGCGGTCTGGCTGATCGCGCTTGCGACCGTGGCGGCGATGATCGGCCGCCCGTTTCGCCTGCCGGAATATGTCTGGGCCCTCGCCGGCGCCGCCCTGGCGATCCTCGCTGGACTGATCAGCCCGCGCCTCGCCTGGGCGGGCGTCCTGCAGGGCGACAATGTCTATATGTTCCTCGCCGGCATGATGCTGCTGTCCGAAACGGCGCGGCGCGAGGGGGTCTTTGACTGGGTCGCGGCCCTCGCCGTCGACTGGGCTCGCGGCTCGCGCACCCGCCTCTTCGCCCTGGTGTTCGGGGTCGGCGTGCTGGTGACGGCCTTTCTCTCCAACGACGCCACGGCCGTGGTGCTGACCCCCGCCGTTCTGGCCGTGGCGCGGGCCGCCAAGGCCCCCGCGCGCCCCTATCTGATCGTCTGCGCCATGGTCGCCAACACGGCGAGCTTCATCCTGCCCATCTCAAACCCGGCCAACCTGGTGCTGTATCAGGACCAGATGCCCAGCCTGGTCCACTGGCTGTTGCGGCTCGGCCCCTCAAGCGCCTCGGCCTTGGCGGTCACCTTTCTCATGCTGCGCTGGACCGAGCGGGGCGACCTCACGGGCGAGATGGCCGCGCGCATGGCTGTGCCCCGTCTGGGACCCGGCGGATGGACAGCCCTGATCGGCCTTTGCGTCACCTGCGCGGGTCTAATGATCGCCTCAGGCCTGGGGGCGCCGCTCGGCCCGCCGACCCTGGCCCTGGGCGCGGCCACCGCCGCGGCGACCCTGATTCGCCGGCGGGAATCGCCCCTGCCCCTGGTCGGAGCCGTGCACTGGTCGATCCTGCCCCTGGTTGCGGGGCTGTTCGTTCTGGTCGAGGCGCTGCAGCAGGGCGGAGCGGCGCAGGCCCTGGCCCAAGGGCTCGACGCCGCCTCGGCCCATGACGGGCTGGCGGCTGGCGCGACAGGCATCCTGGTCGCCCTGGCCGATAACCTCGCCAACAACCTCCCGGTCGGCCTTCTGATGAGCAAGACGCTGAACGCCGCCCACGCTGCGCCGCGGCTGATCGACAGCGCCCTGATCGGCGTCGATGTCGGCCCCAACCTCTCGATCACCGGCTCGCTGGCGACGATTCTGTGGCTCACCATCCTGCGCAAAGAAGGCCAGGAGATGAGCTACGCCAGGTTCTTCGCCATCGGCGCGCGTGTCATGCCCCCTGCCCTGCTCGCCGCCTTGGCGGCGCGGGCGCTGGTCGGGGGATAAGGCTCTACTTCGCCGCGACGCTCATCACCGCCAGGGTCATGGCCTCGGCGCCCAGCTTGATCGAGGAGGCCGGGTCCGGCGCGAAATAGGGCGAGTGGTTGAAGGGAACCGGCTGCCCCTTGGCTTTAAAGGCTGCGTACTGCTCAGGCGTGTAGCCGCCGATGGAGTAGTAGAGCGAGGGTACGCCGGCCATGATGAATTCCGAATAGTCTTCGCTGGCGGTGATCGGGGTTTTGGCCTCGCTCGCCTTGTCGCCGAAGGCGGCCTTGAACACCGCGCCGGTCCGCGCGGCGAGGCCCGCATCGTTGATCACCGCCTCGGCGCCCCGGGTGATGGTCACCTCCGGCGGCGGCGCGCCGGCCATCTCGGATTCCGCCTTGGCCACCCGCTCGATGCCCGACCAGAGCTTCATGCGCACGTCGTTGTCATAGCTGCGGATGGTGCCGCGAAGGATCGTGTCGGCGGGAATGATATTGCCCGCGCTGCCGCCCTGGATCGCGCCCACCGTGATCACGCCGAAAGCCGCCGGGTCCTTCTCGCGGCTGATGACGCTCTGCACATCGACGACGAACCGCGAGGCGATCAGCACCGGGTCGATGGCGTGGGCCGGATCCGAGCCGTGGCCGCCGCGGCCGATGAACCGGATGTCGAGGGTGTCGGCGTTCGAGTTGTAGATTCCCGCCCGGAACGTCAGTTCGCCGGCGGGGCTGGGCCCCACATGCTGGGCGAAGCCATAGTCAGGCTTGCCAAACCGCTGGAACAGGCCATCGGCGAGCATGGCCTTGGCGCCGCTCACCCCCTCCTCCGAGGGCTGGGCGATGAACATCAACGTGCCATGCCACTTGTCCTTCATGGCCACGAGCGCCTTGGCCGCCTCGACCCAGGCGGTCATGTGGATGTCATGGCCGCAGCTATGGGCGACGAAGGTCTCGGCGCCGTCATAGACCTCCTTGTTGCGGCTGGCATAGGGAAGGCCGGTCTTCTCTTCCATGGGCAGGGCGTCGAGTTCGGTGCGCGCCATGACCATCGGGCCGGGGCCGTTCTTGTAGATCGCCACCAGGCCGGTCTTGCCGACGTGTTCAGTGACGGTGAAGCCGATCGCGCGCATCTCCTTGGCCAGCTCAGCGGCCGTGCGCTCTTCCTGAAAGCCGAGCTCGGGATGGCTGTGAATGTCCTCGTACAGCGCCTGGAGATGGGGCCAATCGGCGCCCACGTCCTTGTCGACCTGCGCCTTCACGGCGGCCGGATCGAGGGCCGCAGCCGGCGAGGCCGCGGCCAGGACCAGGGCGAGGCCCGCGCCGCCCAGAAGGGCGACAAGCCTGGAGGACAGATGTGAATTCGACATGGAACCCCCTCGACGCGGGGCCCTCGTTGATCCGCCCCGCCTGATGCGCCGCGATGGGTGGCATGGCCAGGGCGGAGGACGCAAGAGTGGACGCGACGTCAGGGATTGTCAGGCGGGGCGAGGCGCCGCCATCTGACGCCCCGATGCGTGGAGCCATCGCCCACGCAACGCTCACCCAAGGAGACGAACGGCTTATGTTTTCGCACATCATGATCGGGACCAACGACCTGACGAAGGCCAAGACCTTCTATGACGCGGTGCTGGGAACGCTTGGCGCGCCGCCCGCCATGGTCGATGGCCATCGCATCTTCTACATGCACAACGGCTCGGTGTTCTCGGTGACCCAGCCGATCAATGGCGAGCCGGCCTGCCACGCTAACGGGGGCACCATCGGCTTCGCCTGCGCCTCCAAGGAACAGGCCGACGCCTGGCACGCCGCGGGCGTCGCCAATGGCGGCACGAGCTGCGAAGACCCGCCTGGCGTCCGCGAAGGCGGCATGGGCAAGATGTATCTGGCCTATCTGCGCGATCCGGACGGCAACAAGCTCTGCGCCCTGCACCGCATGTAGGCGCAAATGAGGGCGGCCTCCGCGCCGCCCTCATCCCGGGGCCGGGGCGCCCCGTGAACGAAGCTCCGCCTTTTGTCCGCTTGATATAGGGATACCCCCTACCCTATACGGCGGGCATGAGCCACACCATCGAACACAAGGACAGGCTTCTCGCCCGCGCCCGTCGATTGCGAGGGCAGGTTGAGGCTGTCGAGCGCGCGCTCTACAGCGAGGCGGGCTGCGAAAAGGTCATGCACCTCCTGGCCAGCGCGCGCGCCGCCATGGCCGGGCTCATGGCGGAGGTGGTCGAGGACCATATCCAGACCCATCTCGTCGACCGGGAGAAGCATCCCGACGCCTTCAATTCCGAAGCCGCCGAGCACCTGCTGTCGGTCGTGCGAACCTATCTGAAATAGGGGCCCACCCGTGACCGACTTCCGACCGGACGCACCCGCCCTTACCCACGATCACGTCTTTCTCGCGCCCAGCCACCAGGCGAACGAGCGGCGCGCCTGGGCCGTCATCATCCTGTGCAGCGTCATGATGATCGGGGAGATCGTCGGCGGCCTGCTCTTTGGCTCGATCGCCCTGGTGGCGGACGGATTGCACATGTCGACCCACGCCGGGGCGCTTCTGCTCGCCGCCCTGGCCTACACCTATGCGCGCCGCCACGCGGAGGACCCGCGCTTCACGTTCGGGACCGGCAAGTTCGGCGATCTGGCGGGATTCGCCAGCGCCATCGTCCTGGCCATGATCGCGCTTCTCATCGGCTACGAGGCCGTCACGCGTCTCCTGCGTCCAGAGCCGATCCATTTCCGCGAGGCGATTCCGATTGCCGGCCTGGGCCTGGTCGTGAACCTCGCCAGCGCCTGGCTCCTGAGCGCGGGCGGGCACGCTCACCATCATGGGCATGGCCATGGGCATGGGCATGGGCATGGGCATGGTCATCATGGACATGATCATGGGCATCAGCACGACGCCGAAAGCTTCGAGATCGTGACGGCGCCGGGCGTCTCCCGCCTATTTATCCACGAGGACGGCGTCCCCCCGCGCTTTCGGCTTGAGCGGACCCAAGGGGGTGCGCTGGTCGCCAGCGATGTCACCCTGGAGACCATCCGCCCCGATGGCGCCCGGCAGATCTTTCGCTTCGCTGAACAGGCCGAGGTTCTGGAGTCGCTGGAGGAAATTCCTGAGCCCCACGCCTTCACCGCTCGAGTCGTTGTCGACGGCGAGGCGCATACCCTGATGTTCGCTGAGCATGACCACGGGGCGCACGCCCGGGACAACAACATGCGCAGCGCCATCGTTCACGTCATGGCGGACGCCACGGTGTCGGTCATGGTGATCGCCGGACTGGTCCTGGCCCGCTGGCTTGGATGGGTTTGGATGGATCCCCTCGCCGGGCTCATCGGCGCCCTGGTCATCGCCAGTTGGTCCTTCGGCCTCATTCGCGATACCGGCGCGATCCTGTTGGACATGAACCCCGACAAACGGCTCGCCGATCAGATCCGGCAGACCGTGGAGGCGTCGGGCGATGCCGTCGCCGACCTGCATCTGTGGCGGCTGGGCCCAGGGCATCTGGGCGCGATCGTCAGCGTCGCCTCGATGGAGGATCGGGACGCAGCCTTCTATCGCGCCAAGCTCGCGCGGCTGCCGAACCTCTCGCACCTCACAATCGAGATCGTCGGCGCCCCAGCCTGAGGCGCCGACGCCTTACCCGCAATGGCGCCGACGCCTTACCCGCAATTCCAGGCGCCCGCGGACGCCCCGGGCCGCTCTGGAATACCCACAGACGCCGCCCGGCCCCGTCCCCTTGGACGACGAGGCCGCAACTCCGTCCGCGGGAGGTCAGCTCTTCACGCCCGCCGCAAAGGCCTTGGCCTCTCCCGCCTCGATCTCGCGCCAGGCCGCGAGTTGCGTGTCGGCCTCCGCCGAGAGGGTCTTGAACATCGCCGCCTCCTGGTCGGTGGGCCGCGCATCGGCCGAGCCCACCAGGGCGTTGGGCGCCGCGATCATGTTGTTCAGACGCACCGGATAGTTGAGCGCGTCCTCCGAGGCGTGGGCGCGGGGCTGGATCAGCACCTCTTCGATCGCCGTGATCTTCGCGTCCAGAGCCGCGCCGGCCTTGGCCTTGGACGGATCCTTGGCGGTGACCTCACCGATCCGATGGCGCAGGTCGCGGATGGCCAGGACCGCCTCGTCAACCTCGGTGAGCTTGGCGACGATCGCCTTCTGCAGGTCGAACTGGGCCTGAAGATCGGCCGGGGTGGCGCTGACCCGGGGATCGGGCGTCACGTCAAAGGGCGCGGTCTGGCTGGCGCCATCCAGGGTCAGGCGAACCTGATAGTGCCCGGGCAGGGCCTTGGGGCCCCTGACCGACCCGGCCCAGAGCGGGGCATGCGGGATGGCCACCGCGCCATCCTCGTGCAGATCCCAGACAAAGCGATTGAGCCCGGCCAGATGAGGCAGCTTGGGTTCACCTCCGCCGCGCGGGCCTTCGTCTTCATCCTCGCTGGGCGCGGCCTCGCTGGTGTCCTTGACGACATGAGGATCGGGATAGGTGCGCACCACCGTGCCCTGGGCGTCGAGAATTTCCAGCTTCAGGCGGCCTGACCAGGGGTCGGGCGCCTTGGCCTTGGTCTTGTCGACGTCAGGCGTCTTTTCGCCGGGCGGCGAAGGCGGGGTCCCCACGCCCGCAGCCAGGCTGTAGACGATTTCCACCCCAGCCGGGGGGTTGGCCCCGCCCGGCGCCCTCAAGCCCCCAAGTCGCGTGGGGAACACGGTGTGACTCGCAGGCGCGGGGGCGAAGAGATGAACCTTGGCCGTCGCGTCGTCCTTCGACCACTGCCGGATCGGCGCGAGATCATCCAGCATCCAGAACGCGCGGCCATGGGTGGCTATGGCCAGGCTGTCGCCGTGCACCGTCAGATCATGCACCGGCGTGCGGGGAAGATTGAGCTGCAGAGAGCTCCAATGCGCCCCGGAGTCATAGGAGAGGAAGACGCCCAATTCGGTCGCGGCATAGAGCAGGCCCGCCCGTTCCGGGTCGGCGCGGATCGCATGCAGGGCGGCGCCGGTCGGAAGGTCGGAGGAGATGGAGGCCCAGGTCCTTCCATAGTCGTGGGTGACGAAGGCGAGGGGGCGATCATCATTCAGACGCCGCCGCTCGGCCGCCAGATAGGCCGTCGCGGGATCGCGCGGGTCGCTCTCGATCGATTCGACCGTGGAGTCGGCCACAAGGCCGGGTGGCGTGACGTCCGCCCAGTGGGCCCCGCCATCGCGCGTGATGTGCACGAGCCCATCATCGCTGCCGGCCCAGATCAGGCCCATCTCGATGGGTGACTCCGCCAAGGCGAAGATCGTGCCGAACGTCTCGACGCTGGTATTGTCCTTGGTCAGAGGACCGCCCGAAGACTGCTGATGGTCCTTATCGTTGCGCGTCAGGTCCGGGGAGATGACCGTCCAGCTCTGTCCCTCGTCCACCGACTTCCATAGGACTTCGGACGCGAAATACAGGGCGTGATCGGGGTGATTGGAGAGCAGGATGGCGGCCGTCCACTGGAACCGATGCGCGAGGTCCTTGGGCGCCCAGCCCATGGTGTTGCGCGGCCAGGGCGTGATCTGACGCTCTTCGCCCGTGGCCGGGTCGAGTCGGGTCAGCTCGGCCCCATAGCCGCTGGCATAGACGACGCCCGGATGTTTCAGGTCGGGAACCACGAAGCCGCTCTCGCCGCCGCCCGCGTCGCGCCAGTCCTCGATGCCCACTCCGCCCGACTCCCCGGCCGTGGCGATGTCGATGGTCGAGTTGTCCTGCTGCGCGCCATAGATGTGGAACGGGAAGCGGTCGTCGGTGGCGACGTGATAGAACTGGGCGGTGGGTTGGTTCTCTTCGCTGGACCAGCTCTCGCCGCCATCCACCGTGACGATGGCGCCGCCGTCATTCGAGTTGATCATCCGCTTGGGATCGGCCGGGTCGATCCACAGCTCATGGGTGTCGCCATGCGGCACACGGATGGCCTTGAAGGTCTTGCCCGCGTCGGTGGAGCGGTAGAGGCTGGTGTTCAGCACATAGACCGTGTCCGGCGTCTTGGGATCGGCGAACACGCCGTTGAAGTACCAGGCGCGCTGGCGATAGTCGTTCTTGTCGTTAACGAGGGTCCAGCTCTCGCCGCCGTCGTCGGTCCGATAGAGACCGCCCTTCTTGGCCTCGATCATCGCATAGACGCGCTTGGGATCGCTGGTGGGCGCGATGTTCACCCGGCCAATCAGGCCATCGGGCAGGCCGTGGCCGCTCTGCCGCGTCCAGGTCTCGCCGCCGTCGGTCGACTTGTAGAGCCCCCCGCCAGGACCGCCGCTTTCCATGATCCAGGGCTTGCGATAGGCCTGCCACATGCCCGCCCACATGACCTTCGGGTCGGTGGGATCGAAGCGGACGTCCGAGGCCCCGGTCTTGTCGTCGACATAGAGCACCTTGCGCCAGGTCTTGCCGCCGTCGGTGGACTTGAAGAGGCCGCGCTCGTCATTGTCGGCGAAGATGTCGCCCAGCGCCGCCACGAAGACGATTTCGGGGTTCTTCGGATCGATCAGGATGCGCCCGATCGCCCCGCTGTGAGGCAAGCCCACAAAGGTCCAGGTCTTGCCCGCATCGCTCGACTTGTAGAGCCCATTGCCGCTGACCACGTTGCCGCGAATGTTCATCTCGCCGGTGCCGGCATAGACGATCCGGGGATCGGACGGCGCCACGGCCACGGCTCCCACGGCGGGCGAGGCTTGCGGGAAGTTGTCCCAAAGGGGCTTCCAGGTGACCCCCGCGTCGGTCGTCTTCCAGACGCCGCCGGCCGCCGCCCCGAAATAGTAGGTGTCGCGATCCCCGCTTACCCCGGTCACGCCGGTCACACGTCCGCCACGGAACGGACCGATCAGCCGCCATTGCAGGCCCTCGAAGGTCTGCGGGCCATAGCCGGTGAAGGCGCCGGCCGCGGGGGAAGCCGCCGGCGGCGCGTTCGCCGCCGCCGCGCCGGTTGCGCTCGAGCCCCACGCGGCGCTGGCCAACACCGAACCGGCGAGCAACGCCGCCCGGGCGACGCCCATACCCAAATTGTTCCGCATTCCGGACATGCCCCTGCTCCCTGAAATCTGTCGCTTGACCCGCCAGAACACGGGTCAGCGTTTTCGTGGACTCAGCGAAGACGCTGAATCTTGCTCCACCTTAAAGTCCTTGAGCGCGCTGCGAAGCGCTGGGTTGGCTGCGTTCAAACGCAACGCGCTCTCGGCGCAGACCATAGAAGCCGCACGCGCCGTCGCAAGTCCGCCCGTTGGGGGGATCAGGGCCGTCGCTCCCCCGCCTTTCGCTCCCTCGCTTCGCGCTCCAGCAGCGAGGCGCCGAGGAGGTAGACCAGCACGCTGACGATGAAGATCGGGGCGAGGCCCTCAAGGCCCATGGTCAGAGCGCTGTGACCGTATCGGGCGCGAAAGTGGTCGCTCAGCCGCCCGACAAAGAGCGGCCCGCCGCCCAGCCCGATGAGGTTGAGGATGAAAAGCAGAAAGGCGCCGGCTGTCGCCCTCTGGTGGGCGGGAACCGCATTCTGCAGCACCGCCAGGGCCGGGGCGAGATAGACGATCAGGAGCAAGGAGGCGGCGGCGACGAACATCATGGCGACAGGCCAGGTCGGGGCGTGCAGGTAGGCCCAGAACACGGGCAGGCCGAGCGCCGTGGCGGCGGCGGGAACCAGGGCGTAGGCCGCCGGGCGCCGTGGCCCCAGCCAGTCCACCAGCACCCCGCTCAGCCAAGTGCCGACGATCCCGGCGAGCCCGACGGCGAGGCTGTACCACAGGGCGATCTCCTGCAGGGTCATGCCCTTTTCCCGCATCAGGAAGGCCGGAATCCAGTTCTGGGCGCCGTAGCCGATGAAGGCGCTGAGCCCCGCGCCCAGGGCCGTGACCAACAGGGCCGGACGGCGGAACATGGCCCAGAGGGCGACCCAGGACGGCTCCTTGGCGGTTGAGGACGCGGCGTCAAAGCGGCCCCGCACCGGCTCGCGGACCACGGCCAGGATCAAGGGCGAGACGACCAGACCGACGGCGCCCAGAACGAAGAAGGCGGTGCGCCAGCCGAAATGCACGGCGATCCACCCGCCGCTCGCCGCCCCAAGCATGGATCCCACCGGCACCCCCAGAGCATAAAGGGCCAGGGCCCTGCCCCGCCCCTCAGAGGGAAAATAGTCGGACAGGAGCGAATAGGCCGGGGGCGAACCGCCCGCCTCGCCCACCCCGACGACGATGCGCGCCACGGCGAGAGAGGCGAAGCCGGTGGCCAGGCCGCAGGCCGCGGTCGCCAGGCTCCAGAGCCCGCAGGCGGCGGCGATGACGCCCGTCCGGCGTGCGCGGTCCGCCAGGGCCGCCACGGGCAAGCCGAAGGCGGTATAGAACAGGGCGAACATCAGGCCCGTGAGCATCCCAAGCTGTGTGTCTGACAGCTTCAGGGCTGTTCGGACCGGTTCGGCCAGGACCGACAGAAACTGCCGGTCGAGATAGTTGAGCGCGTAGACGAGGCTCAGGAACGCGGCGACCCACCACCGATAGGCCCCTTCAGGCTGGCGCGTCATCGACGTTCGGTCCCCCAGCCACCGGCGCCCAAACCCGTTCCACTAGCGTCCTTGATCCCCGTGGCGGCTCATTTACAAGCGAGTTCGCGCGCCGAGGCAATCGTCTGTCCGCCGAGGCGGCCGGGTAACGGGGAGTGTAAATCAGGTCCATGCGAGTTTCGTCCGCACGCGTTGTGTTCCTCCTTGCGGGCCTTGGCCTCGCGGGCCCCGTCCTCGCCGACCCATCGCCAGCCCCGTTGACCGGCGCGGCGGCCATGGGCGACTGGACCAAGGATTCGCCCGGCGTCGTGCGACGCCTGACAGAGGCGGACATGCCCGCCCCGACGGCGGCCACCGCCCTGCCCTCGCAGATCGCGCCAAGACCGCCTGGGGCGGAGCTCCACACCCTGCCGGGGTTCTCCGTCGCCCCGTTCGCCAAGCTGGCCAATGCCCGGCAGATCCGGATCGCCCCCAATGGCGACATCTTCGTCGCCCAGAGCGCCTCCGGTCAGATCAGCGTGATCCGCGCCGCTGACGGGTCCGCGGCGCCTCAGAGCGTCAGTCTGTTCGCCAAGGGCCTCACCCTGCCCTACGGCATTGCGTTCTATCCCGCCGGCCCTCATCCGAAGTGGGTCTATGTCGGCGAGGTCAATCGCGTGGTGCGCTTTGCGTATCACAATGGAGACCTGGCCGCCTCGGGGCCGCCGCAGGTGATCATCCCCAAGATCGCCCCCAGCGTCAGCGATCACGTGACCCGCGACCTGGAGGTCTCTCGCGATGGCCAGCGCCTCTATCTGGCGGTGGGCTCGGGGTCCAATGTCGGCACGGAGATGCCCGCCAAGACGGTGGCCGAGGCCAAGGCCTGGGACGCCCAACGCCACGCCATGGGCGCCGCCTGGGGACCTGAGGAGAACCGGGCCGACATCCTGACCTTCAAGCCTGACGGCTCGGACATCCGAATCGTCGCGACCGGCGTGCGCAACTGCGTCACCCTGCGCCTGGAGCCCCGGACCGGCCAGCCCTGGTGCGCGGTCAATGAGCGCGACATGCTGGGCGACAACCTGCCCTTCGATTACGCGACCTCGATCAAGACCGGGGCCTTCTATGGCTGGCCCTGGTTCTATATCGGCGACCATGTGGACTCCCGGCCCAAGAGCGCGCGGCCGGATCTGGCGGGCAAGGTGACCGTTCCGGACGTCCTGTTCCAGGCCCACTCGGCTCCCCTGGGCCTCGCCTTCTATCGGGCGAGCGAGGGGCCGGACGCCTTTCCCGCCGCCTATGACGGCGACGCCTTCGTCGCCCTGCACGGTTCATGGAACCGGGCGCAACGCACCGGCTACAAGGTGGTGCGTCTGAAGTTCCACAACGGCGTGGCGGACGGCTCCTATGAGGACGTGCTCACCGGGTTTGTGATCGACAGCCGCAAGGTCTGGGGCCGTCCGGTGGGCGTCGCCGAAGCGCATGACGGCGCGCTCCTGGTGTCCGACGACGGCGGCGGCATGATCTGGCGGATCGCCCCCAGCGCGGCTCGTCCGTGACGCTCCGGCGGGCCTGGATGGCCAAGGTCAGGAAAGCCAGGGTCAGGATAGCCTGGGTCAGGATAGCCTGGGTCAGGACAGCCTGGGCCAGCGCGACGCTGGGCCTCGCGGCCGGAGCCGGGATGGCGCTCGCCCAGCCCGCAGCCCCGTCTTCGCCGCCGGCGAGCGCGGTTGCGGGGGACGCCGCGGCGGGGGCCATCGTTTATCAGAGCCAGTGCGTGGTCTGCCACGCGCCGGACGGGGCGGGCGTCGGGCCGAGCCTTGTCGGGATCATGGGCCGCAAGGCCGGCTCGGCGCCGGGCTTTGCCTACAGCGCCGCCCTCAAGGGCTCAGGCATCGTCTGGTCGCCCGCGACCCTGGATCCGTGGATCGCCGGCCCGCAGGCCGCCGTGCCGGGCGCCGCCATGCCGTTCGCCCTGGATGATCCCAAGGCCCGGGCGGATGTAATCGCCTATCTCGGGACCCTGAAATGACCGACGACGCCGCGCCGACCCGCGCGCTCGCCAAGGACCTTAAGCAGCGGCACGTGACCATGATCTCGATCGGCGGGATCATCGGGGCGGGCCTGTTCGTCGGGTCAAGCTCGGGCATCGCCACCATCGGGCCCGCCGTGGTTCTCAGCTATCTGCTGGCTGGCGGCGTCGTGCTGATGGTCATGCGGATGCTGGGCGAGATGGCCGCCGCCTTCCCGAATACCGGCGCCTTCACCGAATTTGCGCGCATGGGCCTTGGCCACTGGGCTGGCTTCGTGGCTGGCTGGCTTTATTGGTATTTCTGGGTTGTGGTGGTGTGCGTCGAGACCCTGGCGGGGGCGGGGCTGCTGCACCAGTGGATCGCCCTTCCGGTCTGGGCCTGGGGCCTGATCCTTCTGGCCCTGATGATGGCCACCAACCTGTGGTCGGCCAAATCCTATGGCGAATTCGAGTTCTGGTTCGCCTCGATCAAGGTCGTGGCCATCGTCCTGTTCATCGGCGTCGCCGCCGTCCTGTTCGGGATCAAGCCCGCTCCGGCGGCCGGACGCTTCGCCAACCTCTATGCCCTGGGCGGCTTCGCCCCGTTCGGGGCCGCCTCGGTCCTGGGCGGGGTGACGAGCGTGATCTTCGCCCTCACAGGCGCCGAGATCGCCACCGTGGCGGCAGCTGAATCGGCCGAGCCCGGACGGGCCGTCGCGCGCATGACCAGCCAGGTGGTGACGCGGATTCTGCTGTTCTACGTCCTCTCCATTCTCCTGATCGTGATCATCACCCCCTGGACGGCGATCAAGCCGGGCGACTCGCCCTTCGCCATTACCCTGGAGCGGCTTGGCGTTCCCTATGCGCCGCTGATCATGAACCTGATCATCCTCACGGCCGTCCTGTCCTGCCTCAATTCGGGTCTCTATGTGGCCTCTCGGGTGCTCTTCACCCTGGCCGCCCATGGCGATGCGCCCCAGGGCCTGGTCAAGCTCAACGCCCGCCGCGCGCCGGCCCGGGCCATCCTCGCCGCCGCCGGGTTTGGCGTCCTGGCCATGGCCATCTCGGTGCTCTCGCCGCAGAAGCTGTTCGCCTTCCTGGTGGACGCCTCCGGGGCCCTGATGCTGATCGTCTATCTGTTCGTGGCCCTGGCCCAGATCCAGCTGCGGCGACGGCTGGAGGCGGAGGCGCCGGAAAAGCTCGTGGTCCGCATGTGGGCCTATCCCCTCGCCAGCTGGGCGAGCGTTGGGGCGATGGTCGCGATCCTCGCAGCCATGGCCCTGCTGCCGGCCTCCCGCAGCGAGTTCCTGGCCAGCACCGCCCTCCTGGCCCTTTCCCTGATCGTCTATTGGGTGTTTCGTCGCGGTCGCGAGGTCCCCGCCGGCTGAGGGCGGACGCGCGCGGAGGTTGAGGCCATGCCGGACACCGGCAGGACAGACGCGACCAAGACCCTCAATTCGCCCTCGGATTCGTCGGTCCCCTTGATCGTCGTGCGGCCCAACCCAGGCGGATTCGGCGCGGAGATCACCGGCCTCGATCTCGCCGCGCCCCTCGATCCCGAAACACGGCACGCGCTCAAGGCGGCCCTGGCGCGCCACGCTGTGCTCTGGTTCCCCGACCAGCCCCTGAGCCATGAGGCGCTTGAGGCTTTCACCCTGACCTGGGGTGCGTTCGGGCGAGATCCCTACATCAAGCCGCTGGACGCCCACCCGCATGTGCTGGAGGTGCGCCGCGATCCCGACGAGACCGCCTCGGTGTTCGGCGGCGCCTGGCACTCGGACTGGAGCTTCGAGCCCGAGCCGCCGTCCTTGACGATCCTGCACGCCAAGGTCATCCCGCCGACGGGGGGCGACACCCTGTTCGCCGACGGCCGGGCGGCCTGGCGCGCGCTGAGCCCCGCTTTCCAGGCGATGCTGGCGCCGCTGCGCGCCATCCATTCGGCGAGCCGGCCCTATGGCGCGGGAGGCTTCTACGCCCAGGAAAAGGGACGCACCGGCATGACCATCCTGCCCAGCCCTGAGGCCGACCGGACCACGACCCATCCCCTCGTTCGCCGTCATCCCCTGACGGGCGAGCCGGCCCTGTTCATTAACCCGGTCTATACGCTGAGCGTTGACGGCTTCAGCCCCGAGGAGAGCGGCGCTTTGCTCGGCTTTCTGTTCGCGCACATGACGAAGGAGCCTTTCGTCTATCGCCATCGGTGGGCGCCGAACATGCTGACGCTCTGGGACAACCGGTGCTGCCTGCACAACGCCACCGGTGGCTATGATGGCTACGCGCGGGTGCTGCACCGCACCACCGTGGCGGGGGATGCGCCGATGCCCCTGAAGGAACGAGGACTGAACTGAACCGCACGCCGAACAGGGGGGGAGACGCGACATGAACGGCCTTGAGACTCTCGTTTTGGCCGCGACGACCTTTGTCGGCCTTCATCTTCTGATGTCCTGGGCGCCCGTCCGCGGCGCCCTGGCCGGGCGCCTGAAGGAGGGAGGATTCCTCGGGCTCTACGCCCTTATCTCCCTGGTGAGCTTCGCCTGGATGGTCATGGCCTTTCGCAACGCGCCGGCGCAAGCGCGGCTCTGGACCGTGGGGAGCGCCCTCTGGGCGACGGCGAGCGGACTTACCCTGATCGCCGCGATCCTGCTTGTGGGCTCATTCCTCGGCAATCCCGCCCTGCCCGACCCGACGGGCCGGCTGAAGGCGCCCCAGGCGACGCGCGGCGCCTTTGTCATCACCCGCCATCCGATGAATTTCGCCGTGGCGCTCTGGGCGCTTGGACACATCCTGGTGTCTCCCACACCCAAAGGGCTCGTCCTCGCCGGCGCGCTCCTGGGCCTCGCGGTCGTCGGGTCGGCCCATCAGGACCGCAGGAAGGCCCTCTTCAAACCGGACGTCTGGACGGACTGGGAGGCGAGGACGGGGTTCTGGCCCTTCGCCGCGTTGCTGCGGGGGCGCGCCCGGCTAAGCGATCTCGGCTGGCGGATCCCCCTCGCCGGATCGGCCCTCTGGCTTGCCGCAACCTGGGCCCACGGCGGCCTCGGCGCCGGGCTTTGGCGCTGGATCTAAGCCGGCCCGCTCAAAAGCGGAACCCGAGCACGGCGCCATACTGAAAGCCAAAACCATTCGCCTTGTCGCCGGTCAGGCGCCCCTGAAAATCGAAGGCGCCGATCTCCGGCGTAAGGGACACCCGCTTCGTCAGAACAACCTTGACGCCGGCCCCCGGCCCAAAAGCCTGAAAATGATTGGGGCCCGCGGCCTGTTGCCCGCTCTCGATGAAGGTATAAACATACCTCAGGTCAGCAAAGACGGTGTATTTTGGCGTGACTTGGCGGCTGACGATAAGATCAGCTCCAGGACTCCAGGCGCTGCGCGACATATTCTGGATGTCGAGATAGGCGTAGCCGACGCCGCCTACGAGGGCGACCTGCCAGGGAGAATTCTTCGGGGTAAGCCGATGCTTAAGATCGATCTCGCTGCCGAGGGAAGGTCCGACGGTCGAAAACGGTAAGGCGACCGTCGCCAGTCGGTATCCCACATCCCAGCCGTCGGCCAACCCGACCCGGATGCCGGCATGGGCCAGGAAGGGCGTGAAACTCGTCGTCCTGGGGTCGCCCACCGAGGAGACCTGCCCGCCCGTCCCGGAAATGGCCGAGAAGGCTCCGGGGGGCAGGGTGTCAGCGGGCGAGAAGCCCAGAAGCCATGATCCGGCCAGGGCTGGCGTCGCGCCAAACAATGCGACCGCGGAAGCGGCGGCAAGGCCAAGTAATGCCCTCATGTGCCCCTCAGAACGCGCGCTCGGATGGTCTCAAGACCTCAGATGGATCGCCACTGCCGCTCGGCCTAGGCCGATTCGCCATCCCGCGTGACGCCCACCCGCTGGGCGAGAGAGGCGCCCATGAAGGCGTCCAGGTCGCCGTCGAGCACACCCTGCGTGTCTGAGGTCTCAACCTGTGTGCGCAGGTCCTTGACCATCTGATAGGGCTGCAGGACGTAGGATCGGATCTGGTGGCCCCAGCCGATGTCGGTTTTCTGGTCCTCCACCGCCTGGGCGGCGGCCTCGCGCCTCTGCAGCTCCGCCTCGTAGAGCCGGGCGCGCAGCATTTTCCAGGCCTGGTCGCGGTTCTGGTGCTGAGAGCGCTGGGTCTGGCAGGCCACCACGATGCCGGTGGGAATGTGGGTCAGGCGCACCGCTGAGTCGGTCTTGTTGACGTGCTGGCCGCCGGCGCCGGACGAGCGATAGGTGTCGGTGCGCACATCGGCCGGGTTGATCTCGATCTCGATCCGGTCGTCGACCACCGGATAGACCCAGATGGAGGCGAAGCTGGTGTGGCGCTTGGCCGCCGCGTCGAAGGGCGAGATGCGCACCAGGCGGTGCACCCCGGCCTCGGTCTTGAGCCAGCCATAGGCATTGGCGCCGCTGACCTTGATGGTGGCCGACTTGATCCCGGCCTGCTCGCCCGGGGTCTCCTCGATCAGCTCCACCTCCATTCCGTGCGCGCTGGCCCAGCGGGTGTACATGCGCAGGAGCATATTGGCCCAGTCGGCCGATTCCGTGCCCCCCGCGCCGGAATTGACTTCGAGATAGGCGTCCGCCCCATCCGCCTCCCCGGACAGCAGGGCCTCAAGCTCGGCCTTGGCGGCGAGGGACTTGAGCTCGGAAAGCTGGGCGGCGATCTCGTCCAGAGCGGCGTGGTCGCCCTCCTCTTCGGCCATTTCGGCCAGCTCGCGCCCGTCGGACAGCTCCCGCTCCAGCTTGCGGACCCGTTCGATCTGGTCGGCGAGGCGCGTGCGCTCGCGCATCAGGGCCTGAGCCGCGTCGGCGTCATCCCAGAGGCGGGGGTCTTCGACCCGGGCGTTCAGTTCATCCAGGCGCGAGAGAGCCGGCGCCCAGTCAAAGACGCCTCCTGAGCAGGTCGACCGACCGCTCGATATCGGCCCCCAGGGCCTCGATATCCGCACGCATGATGAAGTCTCTTCGCGTCTGATCGCGGCGCGCGCCCGCGCCGGAGGGAGGGGGCGATACCGCCTCCACGCGGCGGATGCAACGGCGGGGCGTGGCTGGACCGCGGTCTTGGAGGGAAGCCCCGGCGCCTGCACCGCTCAGATCAGGGGGATGCAGGCCCGGTCCGACCCCTGGGGCGGGCCAATGGCGCCGAGGCGCTATTCGACATTGATCCGCGATCTGACGAACTGCATCAAGAGGAGGCCGGCAAAGAAGAGCGCGGCGATCCAGGTATAGACGATATTCATGTCGAATATGGTGGTCGTTGAACCCCCAAAATAGCCCCTTCGCATCAGCTCGATCGGGTGAAGGAACGGCATCGACCAGGCAAACTTGAACAGCCGCGGCGGCATGCTCGCGGCCATGATGAAGCCGCCTGAAAAGGGCAGGCTCAGGTAGGTGAAGATGTGGATGACCTTCTCGGTAAACTCGATCACCTCGGCGATCGCGGCCGTCACCAGGGCGAGGGCCGTGGAGAGAAGCCCCAGCACCACCCAGCCATAGGCAAAATTGCCCAGTCCAAGAACGCTGACGGGCGCCGGCATCAGACCCAGGAAGACGAAGGCGGAGACCACAGCAATCCCGGCGATGGTGACGCCGATGAATTCGATCCAGCAACGACTGAGGATGATGTGCAGCGGCGTGACCATCCGGTGATACAGAAGCGGAGCATTGTTGCGCACGCCGCCTGCAGCATAGTTGACCACCTGCCGGATCAGAATAATCGGGAAATAGCCGGTGATGATGAACGGGATCAGCTGGATCCCGTTCTCATAGGGAGGCCGCACCTGGGACCACATATACGAGACGCCCACGGCGAAGAAGGTGGGCTCGGCGACGACCCAGAGGAAGCCGATATTGTCCCGGCCGTAACGCGTGCTGACCTCACGCATCAGCAGCGCCCACATGACCCGGCCGTTACGCGCGAACCACGCGCCGAGCCTCTCCGCCCATCGTGACATCCTCAAGAGCATTCCATTCGCCGCCGCGACGCACTAAACGGGCTCTGGCATGACGCGACCCCTGGCTTGAGTCGAGCGGAATCCGGCCGGGGCGCCTCCGGTCGAGACCGTCAGGCCCCTTCGTCGCTCAAAAGAAGCAGGTTTGCGTGACGACGATCGCGATCGACGGGTTCAATATTTCATTGCCGCAAGGCTCGGGGATCGCGACCTATGCGCGCAATCTGAACCAGGCCGTCCGGGGCCTGGGGCACCAGACCGACCTGATCTTTGGACCGCCCCGCCTTCGCAAGGATCCGATTCTGGCGGAGCTGGACCTGTTCGACGCGCCCACCATATCGCCCACCGGCTGGCCCCGGCCCGGCGCCATGCTTGGCTACCTCACCTCCCCCTTCGGTCGCACTTTGAGACGGGTCGCGGCCGCCGATGCGGTCATCACCCGCCAGATTGCCCCCCGGGCGCCCGATCACGACGCCATCTGGGCCTGCGCCGACCTGTTTCACACGGCCAATCGCGGGTTCGCGGCGCGCCGGCGATTCACCCCGGTCACATTTGATCGCGCCGCGGGGCCGCCGCCGGACCTTGTTCACTGGACGTGCCCCCTGCCGCTTCGCGCAAACGGGCGGCCCAATCTCTACACGATCCACGATCTCGTCCCGTTGCGCCTGCCCTTCACCACCCTGGACAACAAGCGCAACTTCCTGGCCTTGTGCCGCAAGATCGTCCGCACGGCGGATGCGATCGCCACGGTCTCCGAGACCTCCAGGCAAGACATCATTCGTCTTCTGCAGGCAGACCCGGAGCGCGTGCATGTGACCTACCAGGCGGTGGCCACGCCTGCGGAGCTGACCGCCCGCGCCGAGTCCGACCTTGCCCACGACATCGAGGCCACATTTGGCCTGGGCTGGCGCGACTATTTCCTGTTCTTCGGGGCCATTGAACCCAAGAAGAACCTTCCCCGCGTGATCGAAGCCTATCTGGCGTCCGGCGCCAAAAGCCCGCTGGTCATTGTCGGCGCCAATGGCTGGCTCGTCGAGGACGAGCTCCGCCTTCTGTATCCCGACCTGATCGAGCGGCAGATCCTTGAGGCCACGACCACACGGCGATCGGACCGCGTTCGCCGCTACGCCTATCTTCCCTGGCCGCTTCTGGCGCGGCTGATCCGCGGCGCCAAGGCGGTGCTGGCGCCCTTTCTCTATGAAGGGTTTGGTCTGCCCATTCTGGAGGCCATGCAGATCGGAACCCCGGTCCTGACCGCCAATACCGGGTCTTCGCCCGAAGTCGCGGGGGATGCCGCGATCCTGGTGGACCCCTATGACACCGACGCGATCCGCGCCGGGATCAAGGCGCTCGACGGCGATGAAGCGCTCCGGGCCGACCTGACGGGTCGTGGCGCACGCCAGGCGGAGCAGTTCAGCCATGCCGCCTACCAGGCGCGTCTGGCCAAATTCTACCGGCCCTTCCTCTGATGCCCCGTACCGTCATTCTGTTTGACGTCTCGCGCATCATGCTGCGCCCAGGTCGCACTCCCCCGACGGGAATCGATCGCGTCACCGAGGCCTATTTCGACTGGCTCCAGTCCCGCCCCGATGTCGAGCTCTGGCCCGTCTGTTCCTGGGCGGGTGTGATCTGGCCGCTGCGCGCTGACGCCTTCGTCCGGGGCTTCGCCGCCAAACGCCGTCGCCGGCGCGAATCGAGCGGAGCGCGGCTGCGGTGGCGCCGTTTGCTCGAGGCCCTGGCCGAGACGTCCGACGCCGTCGCGCCCCCTCGGCCGGTGCGCGCGCGCTGGGATCCCCGCCTCGCCCTGCCTGGCGTCATCCGCGTGATCCTGGCGCTCTGGGACACGGCGCGCCTCGCCCGTCCGCGGCCGCTGCCAGCCGGCGCGGTCTATCTCAATGTCAGCCATTTTGGCCTGGAGCAGAACGGGGTTCTCGACCGGCTGAAGGCCAAGGGCGTCCGGAGCGTGATCATGCTCCACGACCTCATCCCCATCCGATATCCCGAATATTGCAGCCCGGGCGCCGCCCGCCTGCATCTCATCCGGTTTGAGGCCGCCCTGCGCACCGGCGCCGCCGTGATCGCCAACTCCGAGGCCACCCGGCAGGAGATCGAGGCCTACGCGATACAGCGTGGCCTGGCGCCTCCCCCGGTGTCCGTCGCGCCGCTTGGCCTCGAGGCCGCCTTTTGCAGCGGCGGAGGCGATGAACCGGGGGACCAGGATCCAGACGTCCGTGAAGATGGCGACCCTGAAAAGGCGCCCAGGCCCCGTCCCTATTTTGTCTGTGTCGGCACGTTGGAGCCCCGCAAGAACCTGACCTTTCTGTTGACCCTCTGGCGTCGCATCGCCGAGCGTGACGGGGCGAACACGCCGCATCTGGTGCTTCTCGGCCAACGGGGCTGGGAGAACGAGGCGATCATCGATCTGCTTGAGCGCAGCCCGGCGATCCTGCGCTATGTGCACGAGACCCAGGCCCTCGACGACGCGTGCCTCGCCGAGCTGATCCAGGGCGCCCGGGCCCTGCTCTCGCCCTCCTTTGCCGAGGGCTTCGACCTGCCGGTCAACGAAGCTCTGGCCCTCGGCACACCCGTGATCGCATCCGACATTCCCGTTCACCGGGAATTCGCGGGCAAGGCGGTGCTGCTGGACCCCTTGGACGGCCCTGGCTGGGAGACGGCGATCCGGGCGCATATGACGGCGAGGCGCAGACGTCGTGCGGCGCCCCGCACGAGCTGGGCGCAACATTTCAAGATCGTTGAGACCACGTTGCTCTCTGGCGCGCTACTCTCTGGCGCCATGGGGGCTGAGCCGGTAACGAGAGGCATCGGTCGGGGCGTGTGACGCGCGTTCGCATGGGGAGTGCAAAAGAGCGCATGGAGCCTTCGGTCCAAGCCAGCCATTCGCATGAGGGCGTCGCGGCCACCGGCTCTGACAGCATCGCGGCGTCGATCCTGAGGGGGCTCCGGAGACTGCCGCTCCTCTTCTATCTGATCGTCGTGCTGCCCTCGCTGAGCGCGGTTCTCTATTATGGCGTGATCGCCGCGCCCCGATACGTCTCCGAGGCCGAGTTCGTGGCGAATGTGAAAAATGCGCCGCAGGCCACGGGCGGTCTCGATTCGCTGCTTTCGAATGTCGGCGTGTCTTCCGGCAGCTCAAGCACGGTCACCGCCTACGAGGTCAAGGGCTACATGACCTCCCGGGCCGCCGTGGCCGACCTGATGCGCGGCGGCCTCCTGCTGCGGGTGATGGGAAGGCCCGAGGGCGATCTGCTTTATCGGTTTCCTCGCCTGGGGCAGAGCGCCAACCTGGAGGACGTCTACAAGGCCTACGGCCGCTTTGTGACGGTCGAATACAATATGCAGTCGGGCATCCTCTCGCTGAAGGTTCAAGCCTTTCGCCCCGGAGACGCCCAACGTCTCGCACAGCTGCTGCTGGACCACAGCGAGACCTGGATCACCGCGCTCAACGAACGCGCCCTGGCCGATGCCGTCGCCCAGCAGGAGCGACAGGTCGAGGACGCGGAGCGGTCCGTCGCCCGCTCCCAGGCCGCCCTGACCACATTCCGCGCCACCCAGAGGATCATTGATCCCGACAAGACCGCCGCCGCCAACCTCGAATTGCTCGGCCACCTCGAAGCCCAGATCGACGCCCTCAGGGCGCAGCGCGACGCCCTGGCCGCCGCCGCGCCCAAGAGCGCGCAACTGCCGATCCTCGACCAGCAGATCGCCGCCTTTGAGGGACAGCTCGGCGCCGAGAAGATGCGCCAGGTCGGGGAGAGCGACTCCCTGGCCCCGAAGGTGGCGGACTATGAGAAGCTCCTTCTCGACGCCGAGCTGTCGTCCAAGGCCCTGGAGACGGCTCTGGCCGGTCTGGAGGCGGCGCGCCTCGATGCGCGTCAGCAGCAGGTGTTCCTCGATCGCGTGGTCGAGCCCAACCTGCCGCAGCGCTCTGAAGAGCCTCAAAGATTCAAGATGATCGTTCTGGTGATTGGCGCGTCTCTTCTGGCCTACGGCATCGTGTCCCTGATCATCGCGGGTCTCCGCGAGCACAATCAGCGCTAGGCGCACGGTCGTGCTGATCGTCGAAAACCTGGGCAAACGGTTTCCGCTGAACGGTCGGCCTCACTGGCTCTATCGGGGCCTGTCCTTCACGGTCGCGCCAGGGGAACGGATTGGCTTGATCGGACGCAACGGCCAGGGGAAGTCGACCCTGATCAAGCTGGTCGGCGGCGTGCTGGCGCCCAGCGAGGGTCAGGTGCGCTGGACCAATGGCATGACCTGCTCCTGGCCTCTGGGCTTTGGCGGCGGCGTCGGCGGCTTCATGACGGGAATTGACAATATTCGCCTGATCTCGCGCCTGTACGACAAACCGTTCAAGGGCCTGGTGGACCGGGTCGATGAATTCGCCGAGCTGGGAGAGGCCCTGCGGGAGCCGATCAAATTCTACTCCTCAGGGATGCGCGCGCGCCTGGCTTTCGGCGTGTCGATCGCGCTCGATTTTGACTGCTACCTGATCGATGAGGTCATCGCCGTGGGCGACGCGTCCTTCACCAAACGCTGCCAGGAGGAGCTGTTCGACCGCCGGGGCCACAAGGCCTTCATCATCGCCTCGCACTCCCTGGACATCCTCGAACAGCAATGTGACCGGGCGCTGATCATCGACAACGGGCGGGCCAAGATGTTCGACGACGTGGCGATGGCGGTCGAGGTCTATACGGCCCTGTGGGAAGAGCACCACAATCTCGATGCCCTCAGGATTTAGCCTTTCACGCCTGTTCGCGCCCCGCCCCGAGCCTGCGGCGCGGGCGACCT
Organism: Caulobacteraceae bacterium; assembly: GCA_027452265.1. Lineage (GTDB taxonomy): Bacteria > Pseudomonadota > Alphaproteobacteria > Caulobacterales > Caulobacteraceae > Acaudatibacter. Next base: position 23,872 of record DAIDGR010000074.1, on the reverse strand, counting down.
GGGAGCCTTGGCGCGAGATCGCCGAGCGGGCCGCGCGCGACGGCGCCACGGCCGACGAGGTCTGGAGCTTCGAAGACCTCTATACCTATGGTCCAAACGCCCAGGATGTCCTTCCATGCCCGGAGGTCATCGACGTGACCGGCCGGGTCAGATTCCTGGCGTCAGGACCTCACCGCCCGCTTCCGTCGGGGCGATGGCAGGCAAACATCTATCTCCATCTCTGCGCCTCGGCGGCGCGGCGGCCCATTCGCGTGGAGTTCGGGGCCGAACCCGACTATAGCTTCGCACAACTGCCCTTCGATGTGGCGGGCCCCCACCGCATCGCGTTGGAGCATGACTTCGCTCACGGCGATCAGGCCCAGGTCAGGATCATCCTCCAGCGCGCCGCGTTTCACGGCGAACTGCGTATTCTGGGGATTGTCCTGCGCCACGCGACGCGCCCAAACCCCTTGCCGGCGACGCCAGACGCCTGAAGAGAGACCCCGTGTTCAAGACCTGGACCAAACTCCTCGAAGACCTGAGAGCGCGATTCATCGTCATCGCCGATCAGACCGAGGCCAATGCCGAACGGCTGGACCGGCTGGCCGGCCAGATCGAAACCCTGCGGCGCGAAAATCGGGTCCTGATCAGCGCGCTCAGCCTGCCGCCCGCCGCGCTTTGGGCGCATGGACCACCCCATCATCCTGCGGAGGCTCCCTCTGCCGTGTTCGGCTGCTCGACGCTCTGCCGTCAGGACAGCTTTGATCAGCCCTATTTCGCGACCTGGATCGACCGCCTGGGCCTGGGCCGGTCCTACCACCGAAAGAACTGGGAGTTTGTCTTCATCTGCCAGGCCCTGAGCGAACGCGGCGCGATTCAGGCAGGAAGCCGGGCGCTCGGCTTTGGCGTCGGTCTGGAGCCGCTATCAGCCTATTTCGCGGCTCAGGGATGCGAGGTGGTGGCCACCGATCTGCCGCCGGAGAGGGCCGCGGCGCTTGGCTGGACCGAGACCCAGCAGCATGCCGCGGGGCTGGAGGCCCTTCGCCGGCCGCGAATCTGTGACGCTGACGCCTTCGACGCCCGGGTGAGCTTCCGCGTCTGCGACATGAATGCGGTGCCCGATGATCTGGACGGGTTCGATTTCTGCTGGTCGGCTTGCGCCCTGGAGCACCTCGGCTCGATCGATGCGGGCCTGAGCTTCATCGAGCGGTCCCTGGACTGCCTGAGACCCGGCGGCTGGGCCATTCACACGACGGAGTTCAACCTCAGCTCCAACGATGCCACCCTGACCGAGGGCGCCACGGTGCTCTACCGCAGGCGCGACCTTGAGGCTCTGGTGGAGCGGCTGACCGCCCAGGGCCATCAGGTGGCCCCGCTCGACCTCACCGAGGGCCAGGCGCCGGTGGAGCGCTATATCGATGTGCCGCCCTATCGCGAGATGCCCCATCTGAGGCTTCTGCTCGAGGGGTATGTGACGACGTCCGTCGGCCTGATCATCCGCAAACGCCCGGTGGATTGATCACGGCTGGTACCGCGCCCCTCACCTAAGATGACGGGCTCAAGCACACGCCCAGGCGCCTCATCCTGGACATCCGTGGGTCAGGCCAGGCACCTCCCCTCAAAGCGCGGCCACGCCGCCACATCGACCGACACAGGGCGGCTTAAGGGCCTGATCGGATTTGCGCCCTCATGACCGACGCGGGATCAGGGCGGCGAGGTCCATTCGCCACGTGATCAGGCGTAGAGCGTCTGCAGGCTGCGGATCTGATCGCCGACGATTTCCGCAAGCTCCGCCGCCGCCGCGGGATCGGGCGCGAGGGGGGCGCTCAGGGGGCGAGAGGCGGCTTCATAGAGGCTCAGGGCCTCGGCCAGACGGTCGGGCGAAATCGTGGCGCTGACCGCGGCGACCTCTTCGCTGCGGACATTCGAACTGTTCATGCGCACAGTGAAGGTCTCCGCCGAAACGCCGAAGTCGGGCTCGCCGAGAAAGGCGTAGATCCGGCTCAGGACCTCGGCCGGCTGGACGATCAGATCCTCGTACCGGACCCGCATGACGATCTCGCTGCCCAGGGCCCGTTCGGCGAGGTGGGCCATGCCCACCCGTTCGCTCCAGAGGCGCAGGGTCGTTTCGGAGTCCTCGGGCCGCCCGCCCATGCGGTCGAAATGGGCCATGGAAGCGGCGACGCTTAAGGGATTGCGGACGATGTGGATGAACCGGGCGGCGGGAAAGATCTGGTGGAGCTGCGCAACCGACCAGGCGTTCTCCGGCGTGCCATCGACCCACCGCCGCTTGGGCGACGCCACCGATCTCAGGACCTGAATCTGCTCGACAAAATCGTCCGCGCGTTGGGACAGCCGCGCAAGCATCACCTGCTTGGCCCGTTCCTTCGAGGCCGCGATCATGAAGGAGTCGATGGCGACGCCAAAATGCTGTGCGAACTGTTCCGGCCGGATCTCATAGACCTCCCCGAAACTGCGCGAGGCCTCGGCGCCCCTTTGCCAGGCGGCGAGAATGCCATTGACCAGAATCTGAAAGAACCCGGTTTCCTCCATGGGCCAGATGTTCGGGTGCTGGCCAATCGCCCAGGTGAGGACGCTGGTGCCACTGCGATACATGCCCACGACAAAGACCGGCCGGGGCGTGCTCGCGGGAATGGGGTTGGCGGTCGAGAGCCAACCCTGTTGCGGCTCTCCGGCAAGGTCCGCCGTGTCCGGCGGCAGGTCGACGACCGAGCAGGCCATCATGACCGCCAGGTCGCGCTGATCGGGGCCAAGGCCGATCTGCGCCGGCACGGCGGACAGCTCAGAGGTGACGGCGAACTCCAGACGGCCGTCCGGCGGAATGGGCAGACGCAGCCGGCGCTCCTGTGACGGCGCCGTGAACTCGAGAATCCGCGCGGTGGCGCCGTTGCGCCCGAGCGCCACATGGCAGTTGAACGGAAAGCGGCGGTACAGACCCACCGGGCCCGTCGAAAGGCGAACCTCCAGGCTCCGACCGTTCAGAGTTGCGCCCGGATCGCTCTCCGGCGCCCGCACGACAATCCCAAAGCGCCCATGGCGCGAGACCCAAATCTGGCCCGAGGGCTCCTTATGCGCCCCGTGGCGAACCTCAATATCGATGTCGAACACGTCGTCCCATTGCCCCCATTTGACGCCAGCGCCACGGCCGCGACCGTCCCGCCAGCGCGCGACCGACTCCCGCAAGTCAGCCGATTTCCACAAAATTCCGGGCGGCCAGCCGCCCACGCGCGATATCTGCACGCGGTCCGCCACATCTTCAACGCCCGCGAACCGGAATCGTTCCGTCTTGAACGCGCGCCATCGCCCAGTCCGTCATCGTCAAGCATCCCCGTGTGGCGAATCGGGTCTGCGCCCCTACGCCGTCACTTCGGCGGGCGCCGTCCGAGGGGCCAGAAGACGGCTCACGCAGGTCTCCAAGGCCATCTTCCGCGCGCGCGGCGTCGCATAACCGCCATTGATCTGGGTGAGGCCCATCAGGACACGCCGGAAGGCCAGATACAGACCCGGCCGCGGCGCCTGCGGGGCGCGCCAGAAATCGTCAAGTTCGCCCTGGTGGGTCAACCCAGGCATGTCATAGAGCGCCTCGCCCAGGGTGATGGTGGGGATCCCAAACTCCACCCCTGCAAGGCCCGCGGTGGAATTCACGCAAACCACGCCACGCATCTTCGGCAGAACCTCATGGAGCTTGCCGTAATCCGCATAGTCCACCCGCCCTTCGACCTTCAGCTCCCGGGCGATACGGGCGATGACGCGTCGATAATTGGTCAGGCCAGGGTCCAGGGGATGGGGCCGGATCAGCAGGCAGGCGTCGGGAGGCGCATTGCGGGCAAAGCTTGTCATCACGTCGCGAATGAAGGTCACCACGTGATCGAATGGCGAATGGATCCGCAACTGGCTGTCGCCAGGCCTCTGCAACAGAACGAGGAAAACCTGCCCGGATGAGGCGAGCGCCCGGGCAAGGGCGCGCTTGTTCCGACCCGCGGCGAGCCCGGCGCCGCCATAGCGGAACACATGCCCCACCCCCTGGGCAAAAACCCCGTCCTGATACCCGGTCCTGAAGTGGGGAAACGCCAACGCGCCCAGCATCATCACGATATGATAGACGGACATCTGCCGGACCATCGCCCCGACCGCGGGACCGATCTGACCGTCTGGCTCCGGCACACTCGCCAAAGGATGGGCGGCGTACCAAGCCGGATCGCGCGGCAGGCTTGAAAGAGCATTGATGCCATCCCGCTCGAGGGTGATCCAGTTGGGGCGAAAATAGCCCTCTTCGAAAATATGGGTCTCGACGCCCAGCGCGCGCGCCGCGCGCAGCGCCGCCGAGGCGTAATGGGTGGTGTCGCCGAAGGTGATGATGTCAGTCACGCCGCGGTCACGGATCTGGCGCCCGATCCAGGCCTCCCAGTCCTTGACCCGTCCGCGATAGGCGATGGCGTCGCGCCACCCCCAGTAAAGCCAGTCTCCGGCATTGAGCAGCACGCGCTCGACCGTGATCCCTTTGGCCCGCAGCGCCTGCGCAAGCTCGCGCGCAAAGGCGTTGAAGGGGGCGGTGACGATCAGGAAGCGTCGGGCGATGGCCGGGGCCGCGGCCGCGCCCGGCGCGGCGCTTGTCGCCGGCTCGATCAGAGCCGTCGGCACATGGACCGTCGCCCCCTCGTCGCCCGCCATCAGGGAACGCCCGTGACCTTCGCCGAATAGCTGGCCTGAGCGATGGAATTGACCGCCTGCATGAACTTGTTGAACGCCACGAGGTTGGCCCGCGGCACATAGATCATGTCGCCGTTGCGGACCATGAACGTATCCGCGATCAGAAAGGCTTGGCCGTTGGTTCGCATGTCGAGGCGATAGATCATCGGCACGCCGCGCGGCGTCTCGCGGCCCTGAAGTCCCAGGGCCTTGACCACCTCTGGACGTTCAAAGCGGAACAGGAAGACAGCCCCGTTGGCGGCCGTGAAGGTGTCCAGCCCGCCGCTGCGACTGATCGCCCCGGCCAGGGAGAGATGGTCGTCGATGATCGGCTCCTGGGCCGGCCGGTCGAAGGCGCCGAAAATGCTGAACTTGCGCTCATCTGGCAGGATGCGGATCTGATCCTCTGGCGCCAGACGGATATTGTCCGCGGCCGAGGCCATGATGTTGCTCATCGGCACGGTGGCCGACCGCGCGCCGCGCACGATCTCCACATCCAGATCCTGATAGGGCTTCATCGGCCCGCCCGCCTCGGCGATCACATCCATCAGCCTGTCGGCGTGAGACCCGATTGGGAACCGCCCGACATTGCGCACATCGCCCAGAACCGAGACCGTGTTGGCGCGCGTGGAGGAAATCGTCACCAGGACCTGGGGGTCCGCGAACCGTCCGCGGAACGCCTGGCGCACCGCGTCCGCCGCCTGATCCGAGGTCAGGCCCGCCACATGCACCTCGCCCGCGAAGGGCAGACTTATCGATCCGGCGGGATTGACCAGGAGCGGGGGAATGGCCTGCTGTTGTGTCCCCACGCCGCCCGCCTGACCGGGATTGTCGGCCATCGGCCCAAGCGCCGCGCCCGTTGGCTCCGTCACCGAGACGGCGAGGGTATCGCCCGGCTGAATCAGATCGTTTGGTGCGCGGCTGTCGAAGGCCGCAAGACTCGCCATCGGCGGAGGCGGGACGCTGGCGATCTCCTGAGTGACGCTGAAACTCAGATTGGCGAGCGGGAGGGCCCCGTCCTTCGGGGCGCGGGCGCTTTCGAGAACCGTGCGGGCGCTGGGGCCGTCATCTGGCAGGTTGCCGCAACCGGCGAGGCTGGCGGCGACGGCCGCCGCCAAAGTCCACACGACGAGGCCCCCGACCGCGGCCCCCCCACGCCTTATCGTCATCCGCCGCGCCTGGCGGCCCCGTGAAAACGCGAGATCAGTCAGCGGCAAAGCCAGAAACCCTATTCCACGAGACGCCGGTATCTCAGGCGCATCGCCACAAGGCAAACCGTTTCGCGTCCAAATCACCAGACGTAACGATCTGGGAACGCCAACGCATGAGGCCTTCCTTAGCGTCCCTGGGCTGAACAAATGTTGCAAATGCGCAATATGCGTTCATCGGGCCCACGCACTCATGGATCCATGTGGCGCGCGGGCGACGGCGCCTGGCGCCCCGCCGCTTCACGACCCTTCCTCGCGCGCGCCGGCTCGCTATGATCGGGCCAAACAGACGCCGTAGGGAGTGCGCCATGGAAATCCAACTCGTCGCCGAGGGTCTCGCCTTTCCAGAAGGGCCCATCGCCATGGCTGACGGATCGGTCATCTTGACCGAGATCGAGGCGGGCGTTCTGACCCGCGTCACGCCGGACGGGAAGACCCAGACGGTGGCGCGCACCGGCGGCGGGCCCAACGGCGCGGCCATCGGCCCCGATGGGGCGATCTGGGTGACCAACAATGGCGGATCCTTCGAGTTCCAGAAGGTCAATGGCCTGAACATTCCAGGCCCGACCCCGGCGAGCCATACAGGCGGATCGATCCAGCGCGTCGACCTGACGACGGGCAAGGTCGAGACGGTGTTCGAGGCTTGCGAGGGGCGCCGTCTGGTGGGCCCCAACGACATCGTGTTCGACAAGGATGGCGGCTTCTGGTTCAGCGATCACGGCTGCTCAACGCCCGAGGGGCGCAAGTTTGGCGGCCTCTATTACGCCCGCACGGACGGAACGACGATCAGCCGGGCGCGGGATCACCTGATCTCGCCCAATGGGGTCGGCCTCTCACCCGACGAGCGCGTGGTCTATCTCGCCGACACGCAGATGGGCCGCCTCTGGGCCTTCGATGTCGAGCGCCCCGGCGTCCTGGCGCCGCCCGCCGGATTCGCGCCCGGCCGGGTGGTGTGCAACCTGCCCGGCTATCAACTGCTCGATAGCCTGGCGGTGGAGGCTGGGGGCAAGATCTGCGTGGCGACGATCATCAATGGCGGCATCACCGCCTTCGATCCCGACGGTTCGACCGAGCACTTCGCCTTCCCCGATCTCGTCACCACCAATATCTGTTTTGGCGGGGCGGACATGCGCGACGCCTGGGTCACCTGCTCGGCCACCGGCAAGCTGTTCAAGTGCCGCTGGCCACGGCCAGGGCTCAAGCTGAATTTCAACGCCTGAGCGGCCGCGACCGGCGCGCGTTCAGTCCGCCGCCGGCGCCTCGGCCCCGCCCACACGCCAGGCGGCCGCGCTTTCACGCAGGCGGAAGCGGAAATAGATCAGGGCGCCGACGAATAGCCCCGCCAGGATCAGAATGCTGGGCCGGCCCGCCTGGGGGTCCAGAAGGTCGGCGATCACCGCCAGCACCGTGACGGTGAGGCCGAACAGGGGCACGGCGGGGTGCAGGGGCGCGCGAAAGTCCTTGCCTGTGCGGCCGATCCGGCGCCCCACGAGAATGGCCAGGGCCATCAGGGCATAATCGGCCACATTTCCCGAGATCAGGATCAGCACCGCCCGCTCTCCAGCCAGGCACATGGCCCCGCCGGCCACAGTGAGAATGAGGCAAGCGATCATGGGGCTTCGAAAACGGGGGTGAAGCTGGCCCAGGAACCGGCTGACCGGCGCCGGCCAGAGGCCGTCTCGACCGGTGGCGTAGAGATAGCGGCTATAGGCCATCTGGGCCGCCGCCAGGCTGTTGAAGATGGCGAAGCTGACGCCCACGCTGACCGCCGCGGTCACGGCTGGCCCGGCCCGGACGGCGAGATAGGCGGCGAAGGGCGCCTCGGCGGCCAGGACATGGCGGGGGTCGTCGAGACTCATCAGCATCAGGATCATCGGGGTGGCGATGCTCGCGGCGGCCAGAACCCCGATCCAGGCGATCACCCGGCCGATCTTGCGGCGCGCCTCGTGCATCTCTTCGGCGAAATAGAGCGCCCAGCTCGCCCCACCACAGGCCCACATGCCCGAGACGGTGGCGAGGCCCAGGACGAACACGCTCGGGGTGGTCAGCACGCCCTTGTCGAGCATCACCGGATGGGTGAGCAGCCAGGGCAGGGAATGCACCGGGTGGCCCAGCGACTCCCCGACGATGACCAAGAGGGAAATGACCTCAATGCCCAGGAAGACGCCCGTCACCAGGGCCCCGCGCTTGATGTCAAGGATGGAGAGCAGCGCCCCTCCGACCAGGGCGGCGAAGGCGACGCCGAGATAGGGCGCCCCGGGGACGAGGACACGAACAAAATCCGCCAGCCCCAGGGCCGCGATCGCCACCTGCCCCACCGCCACGGGCAACATCAGCACCACATAGGGAAAGGCGGTCTGAGGCCCAAGAAGCGCCGTCAGGCTGGGATAGACGCCCCCTGCCCCGGGAAAGGCCGCGCCGACCTCGGCATAGAGAACCCCGAGAATCGCCGCCGTCAGGCCACCCAGCAGAAAGGCGAGCGCCGCGCCCGTGCCGGCGATATGCAGCACCACGTCGCCGCCGACATAGACGCTGAAGGCGGGCGAGAGGGCCGAGAAGGTCAGGAAGGTCACCCCGAGCGGGCTGAGAACCCGATGGAGCACGGTGGGGGCGGTGTCGACCTCATGCATGGCAGCGACCTTTCCGGGGCTGGCGGCGCAGTGTCAATTCACCCGGTCCATGCGCCCGCTCCCGATCTCAGGGCGCCTCATCGCGCGGCGCCTCAGGAGCGACCCCGGCCCTGACGGGCGACGCCCGGGCCGCTCGTCTGCGATCACTGGCTTGGCGGATGATCGACGCTTTCGCCCGCCGCCTCGGGGGGCAGGACGGGAAGGATCACGGCTGAGGGGTGGTCCGCGTCGTGCAGAATGGTCTGGGTCGCCTTAACCCGCGCGGTCGTGGTCGCCAGGGTGGCGCCGGTATTGGGGTTGGGATCGAACTGCGGATAGTCGCTTGAGGAGATCTCAAGCCGGATCCGGTGGCCGGGCTTGAACAGGTTCGCCGTGGGCCAGACATGGATCTCATAGCGATAGACCTGGCCGGGCGTGATCGGTGTGGGGTGGGTCAGGCTCTGGCGATAGCTGGCCCGCTGAATGCCGTTGGCCAGATTGATCGCCCGGCCGTCGGGAAACACGTCGACCAGCTTGGCGGTGAAGTCCGTGTCCGGCGCGGTCGAGCGGGCATAGAGCACCACCGTGATCGGGCCGACGATCTCCAGCGGCGCGGCCAGGGGCGCACTGGAATAGACCAGGATGTCGGCGCGCTGCTCCAGGGCGGACTGGTCGAACTGACCTTGAGGTCCGCTGCTCCAGGCGCAGCAGGAGTGCCCGCCCAGACTCGGAACCGGATCGTCGGGATCATAGACGAAGGAGTCGGCCGGCCCGCCGGCGGCCGCGCCCGGCGCATCCAGACGCCCATCTCCCATCACCGAGGCGGCATGACCGTCGCTGGAGAGGCGCCAGGGCTGGTCGCGCACGCCAGGAACCGGCCAAGCGTCGGCGTGACGCCAGCGATTCTCGCCCATGACGAAATAGTCGACCCGGGGGCCGGTCAGGACGCCATCGTCCTCGCCCTTCAGGAAGTGATCGAACCAGGCCAGGGTCAGGCCGTTGACCGGGCTATCGGCCACCTCGCCGATATCGTGCAGGCGCGGGCTGACGGGGCTGTCGGGACGGCCCCATCCGAGATGCTCCCATGGGCCAATGATGATCCTCTGGTCGCGCCGGGCCTCCGCCGTCGCGCCATGGGCCTGAACCCCCTGGAAGTTGCGCAGCGCCCCGTCGAGGAAGGCGTCGTACCATCCCTCGAAGGCCAGGACCGGCACGGCGACCTTGTCCCAGCGGCGCTCGATGCTGAAGGCCTGCCAGTAGGCGTCATCGGTCGGATGCTTGAGGGCGTCAAAGAAATAGGGCGCGCGAGCCGGGTCGCCGGGCGCGAAGATCGGCAGGCGGTCATAGGGCGTAAAGCCCATCCACTTGGCCATCTCATGTGAAGCGCCCTCGAGCGTCGCGGCGGCCGTGGTGTCCTTGCGGTTGAGGGCCGCGCTGTGGGCGATGGTCTCGTCCATCCACGGCTCGATGAAGGCCAGCCGGAAGGCGCCGTCCTCATAGGTCCAGCCCTGGTAATAGTCCGAGGCGGTGTTGGACGGGACGATCGCCTTCAGCGCGGGCGGAGCGGCGGTGGCCGCAAGCCACTGGGTCGCGCCGACATAGGACGAGCCATACATGCCCACCTTGCCATTGGATCCGGGCAGACGCGCGGCCCATTCCACCGTGTCGTACCCGTCATCCCGGTCGTGGGCGTATTCATAGAACACGCCGGACGAGGCCCCCTGACCCCGGACATCCTGCACCACGACGATATAGCAGTGCGACGCGAACCAGTCGGGCGTCTGGAAGCGCGCCGGCTGCACCTGCGCGGCGCCCTTGCCGTACTGGGTGCGCATCAGGATCACCGGGACCTTCTCAGCGGTGATGGGCTGGTAGATGTCCGCCCTCAGCGCCACGCCATCGCGCATCACGGCGGGGACATCGCGGCGGACCTCGACCTTGCAGGCGCCGCGTCCCTCTTGCGGAGGCCAGGCGGCCAGGGCCGCGCCCGGCGCCAGGATCATCGCCGCCAGAGCCAACCCCGACCAGAACCCCACGCGCGCCGTCGTCATGCCTGTTCCCCCCTGTCTGGCGCCCGGCGCTCGCCGCGCGCGCCTAATAGAGCACGGCCATGGCCGAGCGGTCGAAGTCCATCAGTTCGCTGGTGCGGCCCTCACGGATTTTCACGGCCCAGTGAGGGTCCTGCAGCACCGCGCGGCCCACCGCCACGAGGTCGAAATCGCCGCGCTCCAGGCGGCGGATCAGCTCATCCAGGGAGGCCGGCTTCGACGCTTCGCCGGCATAGGCCGCGACAAACTCGCCGCTCAATCCGACCGATCCGACCGTGATGGTGGGCTTGCCGGTGATCTTTTTGGCCCAGCCCGCGAAATTGAGGTCCGAGCCCTCAAACTCCGGCTCCCAGAACCGGCGCTGGGAGCAATGGATCACGTCGGCGCCCGCCTCCACCAGAGGGGTCAGCCAGGCTTCCATGTCCTTCGGCGTGGGGGCGAGGCGAGCGGCGAAGTCCTGCTGCTTCCACTGCGACAGGCGAATGATCACCGGAAAGTCCGGGCCTACCGCCGCCCGCACGGCCTTCAGGATCTCGGCCGCGAAGCTGGCGCGCTCGCCGATGGTCGGGCCGCCAAAGGCGTCGTCGCGCGCGTTGGTGCCTTCCCAGAAGAACTGGTCGATCAGATAGCCGTGGGCCCCGTGCAGCTCGACGGCGTCAAAGCCGAGGCGCTTGGCGTCGGCGGCGGCGGTCCCGAAGGCGGCGATGGCGTCGGCCACTTCGGCGTCGGTCATGGGCTCGCCAAAGCGGTGGCCGGGGCTCGAAAGGCCCGACGGGCTGTCATACGCGCCAGGCGGGGACCAGTCCTGGCGGCGGCTGCGTACAGCCCCGACATGCCAGAGCTGCGGGGCAATCGCGCCCCCCTCCGCATGCACGGCTTTCACCACCTGGCCCCAGGCCTCCAGCTCGGCCTCCCCGTGGAAGCGGGGGATATCCGGATCATTCAACGACGCGGGGCGCCGAACGCCCGTGCCCTCGGTGATGATGAGGCCGATCTGGGCGGCGGCGCGACGGGCATAATAGGCCGCCACCTCGGCGGTCGGGACCCCGCCTGGAGACTTGGAGCGGGTCATCGGCGCCATGACGAGGCGATTGGACAGCGCGCAGGTCTTCAGCGCGAAGGGACGGAAAAGGGCGTCGACGCTCATAAGGTCTCCCGTAGCGTTCAAGGTCCAGATGCGCGCGAGCGCGGGACGTTGCAGGGGCCCGCGAAGCGCGTGTCTGACGCAATGGAAATCCTATTGGCGAGAAGAGGCCCCAAAGTCACCCCGCAACGTCACCCCGCAACCTTTGAGTGGGCGCGTTCAGGCTCGGTTCAGCTTGCGGCGCGTATGGGCAACGGCAAAAGTTTCGGCGTGCGCGGCGCCGGTTCCAGGCGCCGCCCCGGGTCGAGAGGTGGAAGACACATGCGTCAAAGACTTCGGGCGGCCCTGGCGGCGTTATCTTTCGGCGCACTGGCGCTCAGCGCCGAACCGGTCCTCGCCCAGTCCCCTGGAGGGGGCGGCTTCCATGGCGGTGGGGGCGGTTTCCACGGCGGCGGCGGATTCCATGGCGGCGGGGGCGGCTTTCACGGCGCGGGCGGTTGGCATGGCGGAACCGCGGGCGCGTGGCATGGCGGAGCCACCGGCTGGCATGGCGGAGCCACCGGCTGGCATGGCGGCGCGGCGGGCTGGCACGGCGGAGCCGCGGGCTGGCATGGCGGCGGCTGGCATGATGGCGATGGCTGGCGCGGCGGTTGGCGGGGCGACGCGTGGCGCGATGGGTATGGCTGGCGCGGCGGCTATGGCTATTACGGCGGCTGGGGCCTGGGCCTTGGCTTCGGGCTCGGCTTGGGCCTGGCGTCCCCCTGGTACTGGAGTCCCTGGTATGGGGCCGCCGCCTGGTACGGGTGGGCTCCCTGGTATGGCTGGGACTATCCGGCCTACGACTACGGCTACGCGCCCGCCTATGATTACGGGGGCGACTATCCGCCGCCGCAGACGGCTCAGCCTCCCGCGGCCAATCCCGATTATGGTTGCGACGGCTGGCGCTGGGACGCTGAGGCCGGAAAATACGTCCCGGCCAAGGTCTCCTGCGACTGATCGCGTTGGATGAGGGCGATGCCGGCCGGATCCATGCGGTCCAGCCGGCCGGGGCCCGGTGCGGCGCGCTTAGCCGATGATGTCGAGCATCTCGATGTTCGGGCGCCCATCCAGGTGCGGCCCCATCTGGCGGCCGATCTCCTTGAAATAGTCGGTCTGCCCATGCGCGGAGAGCGCCTCCTGATCGGCATAGATCTCCAGAACGCGGTATGTATTGGGTTCGGTGCGGCTTTTGGTCAGCTGATAGAGCTTGGCGCCGGCCTCGTTCGCCCGGACCTTGTCCTGCAGCGTCCTGAACACGGCCTCGAAGGCGTCGCCCTCGCCGTCCTTCACCTTGATGGTCGCAATGATGCCGATCATGACGGCTCCTCCCGATGCGGTTGTCGCCCGGAGCTATAGGCGAGGCGCCGCGGCGCCGCCAGACGCGCCGGTCTCAAGGGGCCTGGCGCTCGCCGTCCCAGCCATAGGCGACCCAGGAATGACCGCCGATTGAGCGGGCCTCGATCACGCCCTCGTCGCCATCCCGCCGGGCGCGGGCCGTCTGGCGCGCCTTGGAGGCCGCCAGGACAAACGCCAGCACCACCGAACTGATCGCGGCGACCACCACCAGACTGAAGGCGACCACAACGGCCAGCGCCGTGCCTATGACCAGCGCGCCAAGCCAGGCGAGCCCGCCCAGAAGGCCGATCACGGCGCGCGTGGGTGAAAATCCGGCCCGTCGCGGGGAAGGCGGAAAAGGGCCAGGCGCCACGAAGGTTTCGGTCATGCGAACCTCATCCGGCTTTCGCCTCCAGCTCGGTCTCGCCCCCCAGCAAGCCCTGACTTTCCCGTCCCGTTGGCCGCTCTGACGCCCCTCACCCGTCCGGGCTATGAGCGCCCCTCAGAACGACCTTGGAAGCGACCCTGGCAACCAGTTGTTAATGTGGACGTTCCAGCGACAGCGTCAACCGGCCTCGTCCCGGGCGGCGCGGATTCATCTCGCCATGGCCTCGGGCGCCGCAATTCCGACCATGGCGTTCGTCATCCAGGCGCGCGCGGCTTGATCGACGGCTCCAGGCGCTTAAACAGCCCGTCGACAGCCGCCACGCCCCGTCGTTTTTGAGGCCTGCTCATGAGATCCGCCATCCTCGCCGTGCTTCTTGCCGCCGCCAGCCTCCAGGGCGTCCAGGCCGCTCCCGCCGCGAAGCCGGCCAAGAGCCCCGTCACGCTCAATACCAATGACGACAGCGAGCCCCTTCCCGCCAATGCGCCGAAGGACCCGTATCTGCTGGCCGCCTGGTGCTATGGGGCGCTCGACCAGTATCTCTATATCTACGACCAGATCGTCCCGCAGCTGCGCGCCATCGACAAAGAGTTCGGCTCGTCGGTGAAGAACGAGGCGCAGCCCTATGCGGACGACATGGCCGCGGCCCGGGACGAAGCCAAGGTGCTGGCGGGCGCGGTGGAGGCGGCGGAGAAGGCCAGCCTCAAGGTGATCGCGCCGCAAGGCGCGGCGGCCGTGCGCCAAGGGCGGGCCATCTGGTCGGTGGCCGAGACCAACACGCCGCGCCGCCTCGCCGACGCCTGGCTGTCCTGGGGCCTGCCCGACGCCTGCGACACCAATGCCCGCGCCCTGACGGCCAAGTCGGCCCTGCTGGGCGAGGCCTTGAAGTATAACGGCCCCTCCGCCACCGCCGAGCCGCCGGCGCCGGTGGTGTTCAAGAGCCCCTCACCGGACGACGGCGCTTCGGTCGCCGCCCCAGCCCCCGACGCGCCCCCCGACGCGCCAACGACGCCGTCCTCGAGCGACGCCAAGACCGACGCCAAGGCGTCGGCGTCGGGTCCGGACCCGGCCCCGCCCGCCGGGCCGCACGGCTAATCTAGAGCACGATGCGTTTTCGTGGACCCGGCGAAGACGCTGAATCGTGCTCTATCTTAAGGTCCCTGGGTGCGTTGCGAAGCGCCGGGTTGGTTACGTCCAAACGCAACGCACCCTAGGCGCCAGCTGAATAGTTGAGAATCGGGGCGAGCCAGCGCTCGGCCTCAGCCAGGGGCCAGCCCTTTCGCGCGGCGTAATCGGCCACCTGGTCGCGATCGATGCGCCCGACGCCGAAATAATGCGCCTCGGGATGGGCCAGATAGAGGCCGCTGACCGAGGACGCCGGGCTCATGGCGAAGCTTTCGGTGAGACGGACCCCTGCCGCCGCCTCGGCGCCCAGAAGGGCGAACAGGGTCGCCTTTTCGGTATGATCGGGCTGGGCCGGATAGCCCGGCGCCGGGCGAATGCCCCGATAGCGTTCGGCCAGGAGCGTCTCCAGGTCAAAGGGCTCCCCGGGTGAATAGGCCCAGAGTTCGGATCGGACCCGATGGTGAAGCGCCTCGGCGTAGGCCTCCGCCAAGCGGTCGGTCAGGGACGCGAGCAGGATCGCCGAATAGTCGTCGCCCTTGTCCCGGAAGGTCTGAGCGACATCGCCCACATCGGGCCCCGCCGTGACCGCAAACCCGCCAATCCAGTCTTCTCCCCGCGGAGCGACAAAGTCAGCCAGGGCGAGATTGGCCCGGCCGTCCGTCTTGACCATTTGCTGGCGCAGGGTGTGCAGCCGCGCCAGAGGCGTCGTGCGGGTCTCATCGCTCCAGATGACAATATCGTCCCCCGATGCGTTGGCCGGCCAGAACCCCGCCACCCCCCGCGGGGTGAACCAGCGCTCGGCGATCAGGCGTTCAAGCAGGGCCTGGGCGTCCGCGAAGAGGCTGCGCGCCGCCTCGCCCACGACCTCGTCCTCGAAGATCGCGGGGTAGCGACCCACCAGTTCCCAGGTGGAGAAGAAGGGCGTCCAGTCGATATAGGGGACGATTTCCTCCAGGGAGAGGTCGACCTGGCGGGCGCCGATGAAGGTCGGGCGCGTCGGTGCATAGCCCGACCAGTCGATGGAGAAGGCGTTGGCCCGGGCCTTGGCCAGGCTGGCGCGGGACTTGGCGTCCTGGCCCTTGGCGAACTGCTCGCGGATACGGGCATAGTCCTCGCGCGTCTGGGCCATGGTCCGCTCCCGCTCGGTGGGCGAAAGCAGGGCCGAGACCGCGCCCACGGCGCGGCTGGCGTCGAGCACATAGGTGGTCGATCCCGACGGATAGGCCGGGGCGATCTTCACGGCGGTGTGCGTGCGGCTGGTGGTGGCGCCGCCGATCAGAAGCGGAATGCGGAGCCCGCGCCGCTCCATCTCCGAGGCGACAAACACCATCTCGTCCAGGGACGGGGTGATCAGGCCGGACAGGCCGATGGCGTCGGCCCCCTGCTGCTCGGCAACCTCGAGGATGCGGTCCGCCGGGGTCATGACGCCCAGATCGATGACCTCGAAATTGTTGCACTGAAGGACCACGCCGACGATGTTTTTGCCGATGTCGTGCACGTCGCCCTTGACCGTGGCCATGACGATCTTGCCGGCGGTCTCCCGCGCGCCCTGCGCCTTTTCCTTCTCCATGTAGGGCAGCAGCCAGGCCACGGCCTGCTTCATCACCCGGGCCGACTTGACCACCTGAGGCAGGAACATCTTGCCGGCGCCGAACAGGTCCCCCACCCGGTTCATGCCGGCCATCAGCGGGCCTTCAATGACCTCCAGAGGCCGCGCCGCGGCGAGCCGCGCCTCCTCGGTGTCCGCCTCGATGTGCGTGGTCACGCCGTGCACCAGGGCGTGGCTCAACCGCTCGGCCACCGTGCCTTGACGCCACGCGTCGTCGGCCTGACGCGCCTCGGACTTGCCGCCCTTGTAGCGCGGCGCCAGCTCCACCAGGCGCTCGGTGGCGTCCGCCCGGCGGTTGAGCACCACGTCCTCGACGGCCTCGCGCAGGGCCGGGTCGATCTCGTCATAGACCGGCAGTTCGCCGGCATTGACGATGCCCATGTCCATGCCCGCGGCGATGGCGTGATAGAGAAACACAGCGTGCATGGCGCGACGCACCGGCTCGTTGCCGCGAAAGCTGAACGAGACGTTCGACACGCCGCCGGACACCCGCGCATGGGGCAGTTGCTGTTTGATCAGCCGCGTCGCCTCGATGAAGTCGACGCCGTAATTGTCGTGGGCCTCGATCCCCGTGGCGATGGCGAAGATGTTGGGGTCGAAGATGATATCCTCGGGCGGAAAGCCGATTGCGCCGGTGAGCAGCCCGTAGGCCCGCTCGCAGATCTCCACCTTGCGTGCGCGGGTGTCCGCCTGACCGGACTCGTCGAAGGCCATGACCACCACGGCGGCGCCATAGCGCAGGCATTTGCGGGCCTGGTCGAGGAAGGCCGCCTCGCCCTCCTTCAGCGAGATCGAATTGACGATCGCCTTGCCCTGGACGCACTTCAGTCCGGCCTCGATCACCTCCCATTTCGAGGAGTCGATCATGATCGGCACGCGGGCGATGTCCGGCTCCGCGGCGAGCAGATTCAGGAAGGTGCGCATCGCCGCAACGCTGTCGAGCAGGCCCTCGTCCATGTTCACATCGAGGATCTGAGCCCCAGCCTCGACCTGGGCGCGGGCCACGGACAGGGCCGCCGCATAGTCGCCCTCACTGACCAGCTTGCGAAAGCGCGCCGACCCGGTGACGTTGGTCCGCTCGCCAATATTGACGAAGGTCGGGGTCATGCCTGTGCGCTCCACCTCGGCGCGGACGCGGCGAGCCTCACGGTCCGCCTTGGAGCCTCATGCGTTGCCTTAGGCTCGGCGATGACGCTGAACCCCGCGCCATCCGCGGATCCTTGAGCGGGCTGCGAAGCGCCGGGCCGGCTCTGTCCACGCGCCACGCGCGCCAGGCGGTCAAAAGACGAAAGCTGTGCGAACATCAGGCGAGCTCGAACGGCTCCAGCCCCGAAAGGCGCAAGGCCGGGTTCAGGCTCGGAGGCGTGCGGGGCGTCGCGCCCTGCGCCGCCTCGGCGATCGCCCGGATATGCTCAGGCGTTGTGCCGCAGCATCCGCCCAGAATATTGACCAGTCCGCTTCGCGCCCATTCGCGCAGCTGGGTCGAGGTCTCCTCCGGCGTCTCGTCATACTCACCAAACGCATTGGGCAGGCCGGCATTGGGATAGGCGGCCACCAGGGTGTCGGCGAGGCGGGCCAGTTCGGCGATGTGCGGGCGCATGAGTTCGGCGCCCAGGGCGCAGTTGAATCCCACCGCAAAGGGGCGGGCATGGCGGATTGAGTGCCAGAAGGCGCCCACGGTCTGGCCCGATAAGGTGCGTCCGGAGCGATCCGTTATGGTGCCGGAGATCCAGATCGGCAGGGGCTCAAGTCCCTCATCGGCAAGGTCAAGGATCGCCTTGATCGCCGCCTTGGCGTTAAGCGTGTCGAACACGGTCTCCACCAGGAAGAGGTCAACCCCGCCCTCGTGCAGGGCCAGGGCCTGCTCACGATAGGCGTCATAGACCGCCTCGAAGCTCACCTGGCGCGCCCCCGGATCGTTGACGTCGCTGGACATGGAGAGCGTGCGGTTCAACGGACCGATGGCGCCGGCGACGAAACGCGGCTTGTCGGGCGTGCGGGCGCGCCAAAGCTCGGCGGATTCGCGGGCGAGACGCGCGGCGGCCAGATTGATGTCGCGCACCGCGCCTTCCAGGCCGTAATCGGCCTGGCTGATCGCCGTGGCGTTGAAGGTGTTGGTTTCGGCGATATCGGCCCCGGCGTCGAAATAGAGATCATGCAGCTCGGCGACCACGTCCGGCCGCGTCAGGCATAGAAGGTCATTGTCCCCTTTGAGCGGCAGGGTGTGCGCGGCAAAGCGCTCACCCCGAAAATCCGCCTCCTCCAGACGACGCCGCTGGATCATCACGCCCCAGGAGCCGTCGAGGATGAGGATCCGCGCCCTGGCCGCCGCGTACAGTTCCGCGATCCGGCCGGCGCGGCCTTCCCGGGGATCGATGCTCATGCCGCACGCTCCCGAAGGCCAAGGACCCGACAGATGGCGTAGACCAGGTCCGCCCGGTTCAAGGTGAAGAAGTGAAACTCGTGGAACCCTTCCTCCTGAAGACGCGCGCACATTTCGGCGGCGACGGAGGCGGCGATCAGGCGACGGGTCTCCGGGTCCTTGTCGAGGCCTTCGAACAGGCGCCCAAGCCAGTCGGGAAGGACGATGCCGCACTGGCCCGCCATCCGCGACAGACCCTTGAAGCTGGTCACCGGCATGATGCCGACGGAGATCGGGATCGTGATCCCGGCGCCCCGGACCCGGTCCATGAACCGCAGAAAGCCGTCGATATCGAAGAAGAACTGGGTGATCGCCCGGGTCGCGCCCGCGTCCACCTTGGCCTTGAGGACGGCGATATCGTGATCGAGGCCCGGACTCTCGGGATGCCCCTGGGGATAGAGGCCGACAAACACCTCAAAGCCGCCGCGCGCGGCGATCGCCCGGCCCAGTTCCGTGGCGTTGGCGTAGCCGTCGGGCCGGGCGCGATAGGCGCCGCCAAGCTGTCCGGGGGGGTCGCCCCGCAAGGCCACGATGTGCCTGACCCCGGCCTGAGCGTAGGCCTCCACCACCGCGTCGACCTCGGCCCGGGACGCTTCGACACAGGTCAGGTGAGCGGCCGGCGACAGACCGGTTTCGCCCAGGATCCGCTCGACCGTGCGATGCGTCCGCTCCCGGGTCGAGCCCCCGGCGCCATAGGTGATGGAGACGAAGTCGGGGCCCAGAGGCTCGAGGCGGCGAATGGCGCGCCAAAGATCCTCTTCCGCTTCAGGGGTCTTGGGCGGCGAAAACTCGAACGAGACGCGCGGCGCGGGCCCGGCCCAGGCCTGGCTGCGGGCGACCGGCCCCAAGGCCGTGGCGGGGGCGGTCTTTGGAGCGGCGTTTGCGGACTTGAGCTCGGCTTGCGGGGCGCTCATGCGATCCGCCTCAGGCGCGCGGCCTGCCGCTCAGCGCCCCAGATCTTCACCGTGAGTCCGCCTGGGGCGGAGGGGGGCAGGCTTTCGGTGCGCGGCGCCGCGAGGCCGGCCTCAGCCAGCCAACGCTCCATCTCCATGTCGGAGAACCCGAGGCGCCGGTGCCGGTGCTCCGAACGCAGGAACTCAAGGTCGTGCGGGGCGAAGTCGACGATCAGAAGCCGCCCCCGGGGCCGGACCAGGCGCGCCGCCTCCGCCACCGCCGCGCCCGGATCGGCGAGGTAGTGCAGGACCTGGTGAATAACCACGAGGTCGGCCTCGCCCTCGCCCAGCCCTGTGGCCAGGATGTCGCCATGCCGAAGTTCAAACGCCTTGAGTCCGGCCGAAGCGACCTGGGCGCGGGCGATGTTCAGCATCTGGCGCGAGAGATCGAGGCCGACACCCGAGCGCGCCCGCTCACCCAGCAGGGTGAGCATCCGTCCCGTGCCCGACCCCAGGTCGACCACCCGGTCAAACGGGCCATCGCCCGCCATGCGCAGGATCGCCGCCTCCACCGCATCCTCGGCGGTATAGAGCGAGCGGATCTCATCCCAGCGCGCGGCGTTCTCGGCGAAATACTGCGACGCCTGCTGCGCCCGCTCCTCAGCCACCCCGGCGAGGCGCGCCGCGTCGCGGGCCAGGGTCGGATCGTCCTCGGCGATCAGGGCCAGGATCTGGTCGGCGAGGCCCCGCACCGGCGAGGCCCGGGACAGGCGATAGAACACCCAGGCGCCGTCCGGGAACCGCTCCACCAAACCCGCCTCGGCAAGAAGCTTTAGATGCCGCGACACGCGGGGTTGGCTCTGGCCGAGAATGCGGCAAAGCTCGAGCACCGCGAGTTCTTCTCGCGACAACAGGGCCAGAATGCGAAGACGGGTGGGCTCCGCTGCGGCGCGGAGCGCGCCCACCGCCTGATCGGAGGAGATCGCCATGGGATATAAAGATATCTTTATATGATGCGGCGTCAAGCCAAACCGGGCCGCGCGGCAAGGCCCAAGCCAATGCCCGAATGGAAAGAGGCGAT
Organism: Caulobacteraceae bacterium; assembly: GCA_027452265.1. Taxonomy (GTDB): domain Bacteria; phylum Pseudomonadota; class Alphaproteobacteria; order Caulobacterales; family Caulobacteraceae; genus Acaudatibacter. The sequence goes on along the minus strand of DAIDGR010000074.1, from coordinate 3,345 downwards.
GAGATGAAGCGAAAGACCGGTTTGACCTTGGCCCTTCCCCTTCTGGGGGCGAGCGCACTGACGCTTTGCGCGGCCGGCTCCGTCGGGGCGGCCCCTGCCCCCGAAATGGCCGCCCCCGCGGCGCAAGCTCCAGCGATGGCGGCGAGTCCGGCGTCTAAGGACGATCAAGCGCGCTGGGCGAGTGAGGCCGCCCGGGTCACCATCACGCGGGACGACTGGGGGATCGCCCATGTCCACGGAAAGACCGATGCGGACGCCGTGTTCGGCATGATCTACGCCCAGGCGGAGGACGATTTTGGACGCATCGAGGACAACTATCTGACCGCGCTCGGCCGCCGGGCGGAGGCGGAGGGCGAAGGGGCCATCTGGAGCGATCTGCGCCAGCGCCTGTTCATCGACCCTGAGACGCTCAAGGCCGACTACGCCTCAAGCCCGGCCTGGCTGAAGACGCTGATGGACGCCTGGGCCGACGGTCTCAACGCCTATCTCGCCGCCCACCCGACGACCCATCCCAAGGTCATCACCCGGTTCGAGCCCTGGATGGCCCTCGCCTTTTCCGAGGGCAGCATCGGCGGCGACATCGAGCGCGCCTCGCTCAAGGATCTGGCGGCGTTCTACGGCGGTCCCGACGCGGCGGCCGCCATTCCCGAGGCGCCGCCTGGCCCCAAGGAGCCGTCAGGCTCGAACGGCATCGCCATCGCGCCGTCCAACACGCGCGACCATCACGCCCTCCTGCTGATCAATCCGCATACGTCCTTCTTCTTCCGCTCGGAACTGCAGATGACGAGCGATGAGGGGCTGAATGTCTATGGCGCGGCCACCTGGGGTCAGTTTTTCATCTATCAGGGATTCAACCCGCATCTGGGTTGGATGCACACCTCCAGCGGCGTCGACAATGTCGATCGCTTCGCCGAGCAGATCATAAAGAAGGACGGTCGCCTCTATTTCCGCTTTGGGTCCGAGCTTCGCCCCGTTCGATCCAAGGTCGTGACCCTGGCCTATCGACGGCCCGACGGGACTCTGGCGCAGCGCAGCTTCACCACCTATCGCACCCATCACGGCCCGGTGGTGGCCCGGCGCGACGGGACCTGGATCGCTCTGGACCTGATGAACACCCCCGTCCCTGCCCTGGAGCAGTCCTTCCTGCGCACCAAGGCCGCGACTCTGGCCGATTATCTGAAGATCGCCGCCTATCGCGCCAATTCGTCTAACAACACCCTGCTGGCCGATGATCAGGGCGACATCGCCTATCTGCATCCGCAGTTCATTCCGATCCGGGACGATCGGTTCGACTATACGCAAATCGTCAACGGCGCCGACCCGTCCACCGACTGGCGCGGCCTGACCCCGCTCGACCAGATTCCACAGGCCATCAATCCGCCGTCGGGGTACGTGTTCAACACCAACGACTCGCCCTGGATGGCCGCCGGCCCCGGGGACAGTCCCAAGGCCAGCGCCTTTCCCCGCTACATGGATCGGGTGGGCGAGAATCCGCGCGGTCTGCACGCGCTCCGCCTCCTCGAAGGGCGACGCGACTTCACGCTGGAGGGGCTGATGAAGGCCGCCTTCGATCCCTATCTGCCCGCCTTCCCCGAGCTTCTGTCCGGGATGGTCTCCACCTGGGGCATGCTGGCCGCCGACGATCCGAACAAGGAACGGCTTGAAAGCTCCCTGGGCCTGCTGAGATCCTGGGACGATCGCTGGAGCGCCGGATCCCGCGCGACGACCCTGGCGGTCTATTGGGCGGAAGCGTTGCGGGATCGGGTGGAAAAGGACGATCCTGACCTCGAAGGGGTGGCGCTGATCGATCGCATGGCCGCCGTGGACGCGACCGAACGTCTCGACCTCCTGGACGCGACAGCCCGTCGACTGGACGCCCAGTTCGGGACGATCCCGCCCTGGGGTGAGGTCAATCGATTCCAGCGCCTGGACGACTCCATCGTTCCGCATTTCAGCGACGCGGGCCCCTCCATTCCGGTCCCCTTCACCTCGTCCCAGTGGGGCTCCCTGGCCTCGTTCGGCGCGCGCACCTATCCCGGCACGAAGAAGCGCTACGGGACATCGGGAAACAGCTTCGTCGCGGTGGTGGAGTTCGGTCCTCGCGTCCGCGCCCTCGCCGTCACCGCCGGGGGTGAGAGCGGCCATCCCGACAGCCGCCACTTCGACGACGAGGCCGAACGCTACGCCTCGGGCGACCTGCGCGCGGTCTATTTCTGGCCGGAGGATCTGAAGGGCCACACCGAAGCGACCTATCACCCGGCCACCTGAGCGGACTCCGTCGGCGCGTCCTAGGGCGGTTTCCCGCCTGAGTGAATCGGCAGGGGATTCCCAAATCAGCGACTGAGTGATTCAAGCTGGCTGTCGGAGCGGAGGCCGACGGCCATGTCCAAAGCTCTTTCGCTGGATCTTCGGGAGCGGGTGCTTCGGGCGGTGGCCGAGGGAGCGTCGCACCGCCAGGCGGGCCAGAGGTTTGGGGTGAGCGCGGCGAGCGTGAGCCGCTGGCCCGCGCTGGAGCGCCGCCAGGGCCATGTGAAGCCGGGCCCGCTGGGCGGGGATCGACGGTCTGGCCGGATAGAGGCGCACGCCGAGGCGATCCTGGGTCTGATCGAGGGCGAACCGGACATGACCCTGCACGAACTGCAGGCGGCTCTGGCGGCGCGGGGGCTGAGGTTCGGCATCGGGACGCTGTGGCGCTTCTTCCGCCGGCACGGCGTGACGCTCAAAAAAAGACCGGGCACGCCGACGAGCAGGCCCGTCCGGACGTCCTGAAGCAGCGGCAGGCCTGGTTCGAGCGGCAGCTCGATCTCGATCCCGAGCGGCAGGTCTTCATCGACGAGACCTGGGCCTCCACCAAGATGGCCAGGACCCACGGTCGCTGCGCCCGCGGTCAGCGGCTGCGGATGAGCCTGCCACACGGCCACTGGAAGACCACCACCTTCATCGCCGGCCTGAGGCTGACGGGCATGGTCGCACCCTTCGTCTTCGACGGCCCGGTCAATCGGGAGGTCTTCGAGGTCTATGTCGAGCGGGTGCTCGTCCCCGAGCTTCAGGCCGGCGACATCGTCGTCATGGACAACCTGGGCAGCCACAAGGGACCCACGGTGCGAGCGATGATCGAGGCCGCCGGAGCCAGCCTCCTCTTCCTTCCGCCCTACAGCCCCGACTTCAACCCCATCGAGAAGGCCTTCTCCAAGCTCAAGGCGGGCCTGCGGAAGGCGTCCGAGCGAACCGTCGAGGGGCTCTGGACCACCATCGGCCGCCTCGTCGACACCTTCGCCCCAGCCGAATGCGCCAACTACTTCACCGCCGCCGGCTATGATGCAGAATGATCGGAAACCGCTCTAG
>DAIDGR010000073.1 GCA_027452265.1 Caulobacteraceae bacterium | reverse complement strand
CGCGTCGCTTAGACGAGAGCCCCGTGGCAGTGCTTGAACTTCTTGCCTGAGCCGCAGGGGCAGGGCGCGTTTCGGCCGGTGCGCTCGAAGCCTTCGGGAAGGGCCGAGAGAGGCAGGGCGGCGCGGGCCTCGGACGCGCCGTCGGCCAGGGCGGCTCCCGCGCTCGCCAGGGCCATCTCGTTGTGTCCCGTGGCGGGGTCGAGATGGATTTCGGTGAAGGCCAGGGGCTGGGGCTCGGGCGGCGCCATCTGGATCTCCACCGTCAGCAGCCAGCGGGTCACGCTCTGGCGGACATCGACGATCAGGGATTCGAAGAGGGCGAAGGCCTCGGACTTATACTCGTTCAGCGGGTCGCGCTGGCCATAGCCGCGCAGGCCGATGGCCTGACGCAGATGGTCCAGATGGGTCAGGTGCTCGCGCCAGTGCAGATCGATCATCTGCAGCAGGAAGGTCTTTTCCAGGTGGCGCATGCGATGCGGCGTCAGGAGGGCTTCCCGCTCGGCCATGCGGGCGTCGGCCGCCGCATTGATCCGTTCACGGAACTCCTCGTCGGCGATGCCTTCCTCGGCCGCCCAGTCGCGGACCGGCAGGCTGAGCCCGAGCAGGTCCTTGAGCCTTTCGTCGAGGCCTTCGATGTCCCACTGATCGGCATAGGCCTTGGGCGGCAGGCAGCGGGCGACCAGGTCGTCGACCGTGTCGCGACGCATTTCGGTGACGATCTCCGAGAGGTCCTGCGAGTCCATGAACTCACGCCGCTGCTGGAACACCGCCTTGCGCTGGTCGTTCACCACGTCGTCGTACTGCAGGACGTTCTTGCGGATCTCGTAGTTCCGCTGCTCGACGCGCTTCTGGGCCGTGGCGATGGCGCTGTTCAGCCAGCGGTGCGTGATCGCCTCGCCTTCCTCCAGGCCGAAGGTGCGCATGATCGCGTCCATGCGCTCGCCGGCGAAGATGCGCAGCAGGTCGTCCTCGCAGGACAGGAAGAACTTCGACATGCCCGGATCGCCCTGGCGTCCGGTGCGGCCGCGCAGCTGGTTGTCGATCCGCCGGCTCTCGTGCCGCTCTGTGCCGAGCACGAACAGGCCCCCGGCCGCGAGGGCCACGGCCTTCTTGTCGGCGATCTCGGCTTCGATGCGCGCGCGTTCGGCCCGCTCGTCCTCCAGGGCCGGTTCGATGCCCAGCCCCGCTTGCTCCGCGCGCCATCGGGCCAGACGCATGTCGACATTGCCGCCGAGCTGAATGTCGGTGCCCCGGCCGGCCATGTTGGTGGCGATGGTGATCGCGCCGGGAACCCCGGCGTCGGCGACGATGTGCGCTTCCTGCTCGTGATAGCGGGCGTTGAGCACCTGATGCGGCAGGCCGATCAGATGCTGGCCGTCCTTTTCCCAGGTGTGGGTCTTGAGGAGTTCGGAGAGCTGTTCCGACTTCTCGATCGACACCGTGCCCACCAGGACCGGCTGCCCCCGGCGGTGGCACTCCTCGATCTGAAGGATGATCGCCCGGTTCTTCTCGGCCGTCGTGCGATAGACCTCGTCGTCGAAATCCTTGCGCGCCACGGGGCGGTTGGTGGGGATCTCGGTGGTGTCCATCTTGTAGATGTCGAAGAACTCCTGGGCCTCGGTGGCCGCGGTCCCCGTCATCCCGGACAGCTTGTCGTAGAGGCGGAAATAGTTCTGGATCGTCACCGAGGCCAGGGTCTGGTTCTCGGGCTGGATATCCACGCCCTCCTTGGCCTCCAGGGCCTGGTGCAGGCCCTCCGACAGGCGCCGGCCGTGCATCATGCGACCGGTGAACTCGTCGATCAGCATCACCTCGCCGTTGCGCACGATATAGTCGCGGTCGCGCAGGTAGAGGACATTGGCCCGCAGGGCCTGGTTCACGTGGTGCACCGCGGAGATGTTGGCCGGGTCGTAGAGGCCGGCCGAGCCTTCCACCAGGTGCCCGCGCTCGGCGAGCTTCTCCTCGATCACTTCGGCGCCGTGCTCGCTCAGAAGCACCTGGCGCTGCTTCTCGTCGTGCTCGAAGGTTGTCTCGTCCTTGACCACCTCGCGCACCAGGGCGTCGATGGTGCGGTAGAAGTCCGAGCGGTCCTCGGTCGGGCCCGAGATGATCAGGGGCGTGCGCGCCTCGTCGATCAGGATCGAGTCCACCTCGTCGACGATGGCGAAGTTGTGCCCGCGCTGGACCATGTCCGAGGCTTCGTAGGCGAGATTGTCGCGCAGATAGTCGAAGCCGAACTCGTTGTTGGTGCCGTAGGTGATGTCGCTGTCATAGGCGCGCTTGCGCTCGGGCTGGCTGAGCCCGTTGACGATCACCCCGACGCTGAGGCCGAGGAAGCGGTGCACCCGGCCCATCCACTCGGCGTCGCGCGTGGCCAGATAGTCGTTGACCGTGATCAGGTGCACGCCGCCGCCGGCCAGGGCGTTGAGATAGGACGGCGCGGTGGCCACGAGGGTCTTGCCCTCGCCGGTGCGCATCTCGGCGATGCCGCCCTTGTGCAGCACCATGCCGCCGACCAGCTGCACGTCGTAGTGACGCTGGCCGAGGGTGCGCTTGGACGCCTCGCGCACCACGGCGAAGGCCTCGTCCATCAGCGAGTCCAGAGAGGCGCCGGCCGCGATCCGCTCGCGAAAGACCGCCGTCTGGGCGCGCAGGTCGTCGTCGCTGAGCGCGGCGAAGCGCGGCTCCAGGGCGTTGATCTTCTGCACCCGCGACATCATCGCCTTGACCTTGCGGTCGTTGGAGGAGCCGAAGACTTTTCTGAGATCGAGCATCGAGGGGGCGTCGCGTCCGTCAAGGAAAGGGCGGGAGAGGCGAAACGTCAGGGTCGCGCCGCCGCCCAGGGCCAGGCGAGGTGAAACCGCGCCCATAGCACGACACGGCGCGTCGCGCCCGTAACAACGAGGCCCGTCACAAACAGAAACGCGCCGCGTGGGACTTAGGAAGCGCGGGGGGGCGTGTCAACGCGGCCGGCCCCCGCCGCCTCGCTTGGCCCTATCCCGCCGCGGCGGCGCTCGGCCGGGCCTTGATGCGCTCGAACCAGGCGGCGATGTGCGTATTGGCCGGATCGAGCGGCTGACCCACCGAGGCGCCAAAGGCCAGGAACACGAACAGCATGATGTCGGCCAGGGTGAAGCGGTCGCCCACGACGAACGCCCGTCCGGCCATCTTGCCGTTCAGCCAGGCGAGGGACTTGGCGGCGATGGCCTTGAGGTCGCCCGCCGCATGCGGAATGGTCGGGATGCGGTCCTTGAACAGGCCCAGACCCTCGGAATAGCGAAAGCCGTTGGCCATGGGCTCCAGGATGCCCAGATCGATGCGCCGCACCCACATCCGCGTCTCGGCCCGCTGCATCGGCGTCTGGCCGATCAGAGGCGGCGAGGGGTGCAGCTCCTCCAGATATTCGCAGATGGCGGTGATCTCGGCGATCACCAGGCCCTCGCTCGTCTCCAGGGCCGGGGTCGTGCCCGAGGGATTGAGGGCCAGATAGGGCGGCAGGCGGTTCTCGCCGGCCAGGAGGTCGACCTGATGGCGATCGATTTCCAGGCCCTTTTCGGCGATGAACATCTTCACCACGCCGGGATTGGGGCCGATGGATTGATAGAGTTTCATGGTGGGGTTTCCTCTGGCGGCGTGATGGGGGCCGGCGTGATGGGACGGGGACGCGCGACCCTCGCCCGACTTTGGCGTGACCTTTGACCCCGCGGCGAGGGACTGGCAAGGCGTGTCGCCCTCTTAAGGAAGACGAGATCCCATGAGCTCAGGCGCCCCTCTGCCCGTTTCTCCCCTGGCCGTGCCTTTCCCCGCCCTGCCCAAGGTGGCGGGCGTGCGTCTGCAGACCGCCCGGGCCGGCTTCTACGCGGCGGCGCGCGACGATCTTCTCTTGATGCGCTTCGAGGGCGAGGCGGCCTGCGCCGGCGTGTTCACCCGCCATGGCGTGGGCTCGGCGCCGGTGGACTGGTGCAAGGCCCGCCTGCCCCAGGGCCACGGCCGGGCGCGGGCCATGCTGATCAACGCCGGATGCGCCAATTCCTTCACCGGCGAGCCTGGAGCGGCGGCGGCGGCCCGCTCGGCCGCCGCGGTGGGCGCGGCCCTGGGCTGCCCGGCGGAGGAGGTCCTTCTGGCCTCCACCGGCGTGATCGGGGTCTTGCTGGACGATGCGCGCATCGCCGCGCGGGCGGGCGACCTCGTCCAGGGCGAGGCCGACTGGGAGCAGGCCGCCCGGGCCATCTCCACCACCGACACCTTTCCCAAAGGCGCCGGAGCGACCAGCGAGATCGGCGGCGTCCCCGTGCGGATCTGCGGCATCGCCAAGGGCTCGGGCATGATCGCGCCAAACATGGCCACCATGCTGGCCTTTGTGGTCACCGACGCGGCGCTGAGCCCCGGCGTGCTGAAAAGCCTGGTGCGCCGGGCCGCGCCGCGGACCTTCAACGCCGTCACCGTGGATGGCGACCGCTCCACCAACGACACCCTGCTGGTGTTCGCCACGGGGGCGTCCGGAGCCGCGCCGATCAGCCGCCTGTCCGACCCCCGCCTGATCCCGTTCGCGGCGGCCCTGGAAGGCGTCCTCCTGGACCTGGCCCTGCAACTGGTGCGGGACGGGGAGGGGGCGACCAAGTTCGTCAAGATCAGCGTCGAAGGCGCCAGGAGCGAGGCCTCGGCCCGGCGGATCGCCCGCTCCATCGCCGAAAGCCCCCTGGTGAAGACCGCCTTCGCCGGAGAGGACGCCAACTGGGGGCGCATCGTCATGGCGGTGGGCAAGGCCGACGAGCCGGTGGATCGCACGCGCCTTTGCGTCCGCTTCGGGCCGCTCTGGGCGGCCCGGGACGGCAAGGTGGCGAGCGGCTACGACGAGGCGGCCATGAGCGCCTACATGAAGCGTCAGGAGCTGGAGGTGGCCGTCGACGTGGGCGTCGGCGAGGCCCGGGCCGATATCTGGACCTGCGACCTGACCAAGCAGTACGTGGCGATCAACGGCGATTACCGCTCCTGAGAGCGCCCGCCGCCGGCCGGGCGGCGATGCTTGTGGAACCTCTG
>DAIDGR010000072.1 GCA_027452265.1 Caulobacteraceae bacterium | reverse complement strand
TGCCGGAAACATAGAGAAACGGCGCGTCTGACGCGGCGCGAATAACACCGTGAGTGGACTCGAGCGAGGCGATCGTCGAAACACCGTTCCTCGTCGCGGCCTCAAGGGCTTCGGGATCGGTCGTCGGATATTGTCGATGGTCGATTACGTTAACCGAGCTAACGGCAACGCCGTCCGCGCTCGGCAGGAGACGGATGTCGTGCGCGGGCGCTCCGCTGGGCCGAAGCAGGCGAACGTTGATGTCCGGCAAGGGCGAGCAATACGGCTGAAGCGCCTGGAACGCCTCTGCTGGGAAGCTCGACGTCAGAAGTCGATCGATCGCGCCAGCCGGGCGCCAGGCACTCGCGGACGCGCTAGGATCCCGAGCGTAAGGGTCGTGATTGTAGACATTTCGGCCGATGCGCACGCAGCCGTTGTAACTTTGACCTTGTGGCGTCGCTGCGGTTCCGAATGCTATGACCAAGCTGATCTCACCATCCTGGCGCTCGGAAGCAAAAAGTTGGGCCAGGACCCGAGCCTTTTCGAAGGTGTTGGAAGATTGTCCTGCGACCGTGGGGTCCATTAGGTCCTCGATGCACCAGATGGCTAGATCCCAGCCGCCCACGGCACCAGTCAATCGCGGTCGAACGTCTCCGGCACTTGGCGCCGGGTGAGGCCAGTACACATGATCGACCTTAAGGGGCGCGGAGCTCTGCGCCGCAGGACTCATGAAGACGCCGACGAGTGGGTCCGCCTCGAACTGCTTGTTGGCGATTATAAGAACCTTCCCGCCCATGGCTCCTGGTCTTTCCAGTTAGACGCGGCCCGGCGAAGGGCTCTCAAGCTTTCAGTAGACCTACAACACTGGGGCACTTCCTGGTATAGGTCAAACTCAGGCAGCAACAGAAAATCTCGCCTCCTCTGACGTCAATTCAGTCAGCGGCTTTGACCGTCGCGGGGTTTGCTCGTCCCGTGCATCCGTTAGCTTGTGAAGGACTCGACTTTGGCCGGCCTAAGATCCAGTGCAAACCCGCCCAGACCGATGGTGCTTCGCTCCCACGAGGCGCTGGCTGGCGTCCCGTCGGCCGGCGCCGTCCTCCCACTAGATGCCCTCGGATCGACCTTCACCATGGCCCAGGAGGCGACCTGGATTGACGATGAGCATTTCGCCGTCGGCCGATGGGACGGCTCGCTAAGCATTTTCAGGTTCGAGGATGCGGCGACGCTGGGGCCGAAGATCGCAGTTGCAGTCAACAGCCCGGCGGAAGAGGGTGTTCAGATGATCACGCCCTTGCAGGGTGCATCCCCCACTCTCTTCTGCTCCAACGACGACAGGTCAATCGTGCAGTTCGCCGCCGGTGATGGGGACTGGAGCCGGCTGACACTCGCCCGGACCCTAGGCTACGACGCTGCCTTTGGGGTCGCCAACAGCGGCGCAGTTGTCAATGTGCGAGGATCGCCTTGGTTGGTCACGGGGCACGCAAACGGACGCCTGCTTATCTGGAGCGCAGGGCCAGAGGACCAGTGGGCCGTGTCGGCGGTCGTCGATCTCAGGGCGCCCCGCCCCGTGAACCCGTGGGGCATGACCAATATCCGTGCCGTCGAACCCCTTCCGAGTACGGCGGAAGACGGCTTTGTCATAGCAGGTTCGGAAGACGGCAACCTCACCGTCGTGCGAATTCCGGACGGCAAGGTCATGTCCGCGGCGATCTATAACCCCAACGCCCAGCGCGGCATCAATAGCGTCGCCGCCTGGGGAGAGCGGATTCTCGTCGCCAATTGCGCCGTGGGCCCGATGGACTCCAATTTGTGGGCCTACAGGGTCGACCCGGAGACGTGGACAATTACCAACACGGCCAAGGCCAATCTCGCGGTGGACCCAACTCAGCCACAGATTTTCAACTTCGATGTCGTGTGGGCCGTTACAGGGGACGGCGCCATGCCGTTCTTCTGCTCGACGCAGGAGGGCGCCTTGTGGATGGGCGAGCTTAGCGAGGACGGCAGCCTTCAAATTCTCGGACATGAACTCGTGACAGCTCAGCTGGGATCGGCCCTCTGCCGTCGAGACGCGCGCCTAGCTGTCGTCGGCTATGACCTCAAGCAGTTCAAGATGCATCCTGTTAGGCTTGGCTAACGATGAAGCGGGGGGCGAAGACGCGTTGGCTTCGTGCGCCAGCCGTCGGTGCCTGGCTTGGGGCGGTGGTGGCGACCTCGGGCTTTGCGGTTCACGGATGGCCGCGCGCAACCGGACATTGTCGCAGGCCGTATCAGCTATCGCCAGCTCGGCGATAGGGCTACAGCGAAGACGCTCCGAGCCGGTCTCGGAGTAGCGGTCAGTCATAGGATAAACGCAGCTGGGCTTGGGCCAACTGCACGTCAGCGGAGAAAAGTTGACTTCAGTCTGACAGCACAGCCACGCCCGGCGCCTCCTGCCTTCATTTCAATCCAGCGTCCCCACCAGGGAGCGGCGCTGGGACAGCTCGATCCAGTTGCCGTCCGGATCGGTGATCATCGAGATGCGCGCGGTGTCGCCCAGCGTGGTCGGGGCCATGGCCTCGCGGCCGCCGGCGGCCAGGACGGCGGCGTGGGCCGCATCGCACTGGAACACCTGGAAGGTGATGTAGCGCCAGCCGGGGCCCTCGAATCCCGAATCGACCGCGACGGCCGGGTCCTCCTCAAGGATGAGCCGCGTCTCGCCGGCCGCGAACATGGCCGCGCCCGGCCAGGGTGAGGGCGTCTCCTCCAGTCCCAGGGCGTCGCGATAGAAGGCGCGGTGCCGGGCGAGGTCGCGCACCTTGAGCCTGACGCCCATCTGCCCGAGTCCGCCCTCGCCCTGCGGCCAGAAGCTGACCGCGTTCCCGTCCGGGTCGCGCAGGGCGAGCGGCGCCGCCAGATCCGGGCGGGCGATGATCAGCTCGACATAGCCGCTGGGCGGCGCGGGCGAAGGCGCGTTCTGCCGCAGATTGACCTTCACCACCGAGGCGCCGACGCGGAAGCGGTGCTGAACATGCCCCCGCCGGATCGGCAGCGGGCCCTCATAGACGAGCCCCGCCTCATCGCCCCAGAAATCGAGCATGGCCGCGCCCGGACCGGTGGTCAGACCGATATCGATACAGGGCTTGGCGAGGCGCATGGTGGGGGCTCCGGATTGGCGCCCAGCCTAAGGTCAGGCGCGCGGCGGGCAAGCCTTGGGCCGTTGATGGAGGCGCCTCCCCGCTTGCGCTATGCCTCGTCCTGCGCATCCTGCCAGACGGGGACGGAACGGAGGCACGATCATGGCGGCGCCCTTCTACCAGCGGATTCTGCTGGCCACGAACGAGACCCGCGAGAGCCTCACGGCCCTGCGGGAAGGCGCGCTTCTGGCGATGCAGTGCCGGGCGGAGGTGTTCCTGCTGCTGGTGGCGACACGGGGCGCGGGCGCCTCCATGGCCGACGGCATCCATGCGGTCGAGCGGCCGACCCACGACCCCGAGCTGCTGACCGCCGGTCTGACGCGGCTGCGGGCGCTTGGCCTGAAGGCGCGGGGCCAAGCTGTGGCGGGAGAGCCGGCGCTGGTGATCGGCGCGGCGGCGAAACGCTTCAAGGCCGATCTGGTGGTGGTGGGACACCGCCGTCAGCATCTGTTGGAGCGGTGGTGGTCCGGCGCCTCGGGCGCCTACATCATCGACCAGGTCGATTGCAGCGTCCTGGTGGCCCGGGGCGGCATCAGCGACGCCGAGTTCGAGCGGCTCGTGGCGCAGGGCGCGCCCTGACGGGAGCCTGGCCCCGGCCTCAGCCGGACCCCAGATCCAGGTGCAGGAACTGGTTGAACGGGCTTTGGGTATAGCCGCCGAAGGCCGCGCCGGGGGTAAATCCATGGGCGCGGTACAGGGCCAGGGCCGGGGCGAAGGCCGGACCGCTGCCGGTCTCCAGGCTCAGACGGGCCAGCCCCTCAGCCCGGGCCGTGGCGATGATCCGCTCCAACAGGGCCGCGCCCACACCCTGGCGCAAGGCGCCCGGATGGGTCCGCATCGACTTGACCTCGCCGAGGTTCGCCGAGAGGCGCCTCAGGGCGCCGATCCCCAGACACGTTTCGCCCCGCCAGGCGGTCCATACGGACACGTCCGGCGCCTTCAGCCCTTCGAGGTCGAGGGCAAAGACCGACCCCTCCGGCGAGTGGGCCCGCATGCCGTCCAGATGCAGGCGCAGAAGGTCGATCACGGCCGGGTGGCGAAGATCGTCCCGCCGGATGTCCACGCTCAGCTCAGGACGGCCGGGGCGCGACGACAGGCGCGAGGACAGGGACGGGCCTTCCGGTCCGCCCCCGCGCACGGCGCGCGGCCCTTACTGGGCCTTGCTGAGGATCTCGTCATAGAACCGCGACAGGTCCGCCTTCATGGACTTCAGGGCGTCCACGTTCAGATAGACCATGTGCCCTGACGGGTAGTAGGCGAAGTGGACATTGCCAACGAGCTTGGGCGGCAGCGCCATATGCGCCAGGTCATACTCCGTGCCGAAGAACGGGGTGGCGAGGTCATACATCCCGTTCAGGGAATAAACCTCCAGATGCGGGTTCTCGCGCATGGCGGCGGAGAGGTCGAGCGCCACGTCCGCGTCATTGGTCGCGCCAGGATAGCTGGACCTGGGCGGATGGTGCTTGAAGTCCCACTGTAGGCCCGCCTGATAATAGGTCGGGCGGTAGCTCATGTCGGTCTGATAGCCCAGATCGTCCGCCAGATAGTGGTGGAAGGACGAAACGAACGCGCCGGTGATGCCGGTGTCGGAGGGGTCATAGTCCGGATTGGTCCCCAGGGCATTGGTGTCCTCGCCGGTGAAGCGGGCGTCATAACGGCCGAGCATCAGGCGCTGATCGCGCAGCAGCTCCTCCCGGAACTGGCCCGGCTCGACGCGCAGATCCGCCCGAAGCAGCACATCCACCGGCAGGCCGATATAGCCGCTGAGCTTCTGAGCGATGGCCTCGCGGCGATCCTCCGGCAGGGTGTCGCCCTCGGCCAGGGCCTCGGCATAGGGGCCGCGGGCGAAGGCGCGAACTTCGTCCAGATAGGCCTTCATGTCGCCCGGCGCGTTCTTGGACCGGTGGAAATAGGCGGCGATGGCCGCATAGCTCGGCAGATAGTTGATCGCTTCCTGGTCAAAGCCTGGCGAGCGGCGGCCATAGTTGAGGATCGAGGACAGCAGAACCACGCCGTTGAGCTGCACCCCGTCCTGCTGAAGGCGGTAGGACAGGCCGGCCGAGCGCGTGGTGCCATAGGACTCCCCGAAGATCACCTTGGGCGAGTCCCAGCGGTCATAGAGGGTCAGATAGCGCTCGATCCCCCGGGCGAAGGCGTCGATGTCCGCGTCCGTGCCCCAGAAGGCCGACAGCTTGGTGTCGCCGAGCGGCCGCGAGAAGCCGGCGCCGGGCGCGTCCATGAACACGAGATCCGACTTGTCGAGCAGGCTGTATTCGTTGTCCACCATGTGGAAGGGCGGGCCCTTGGTGGCCTCGGGACTGTCGGTGGCCACGCGGCGCGGCGCCAGAGAGCCCATGTGCAACCACATGGTCGAGGAGCCCGGACCGCCGTTGTAGAAGAAGGTCACGGGACGGGACGCATCGTGGCCATCGCCCAGGGTGTAGGCGACATAGAAGGTCGACAGGATCGGCTTGCCGGCGTCGTCGCGCACGGTCAGCGTGCCGGCCGTGGCCGTATAGGCCAGCATCTTGCCGCCGATCATGGCCTCGTGGTGGGTGACCTTCTTCACCTCGACGATCGGCGCGGTGGCGATGTCGGCGTCGGTCAGCTTGCGGCAGGCGGCGCGGTCGGCGCGCGCATCGCCATGGGCTCCGTCGCTTCCCGCCATTTCATGGTCGCAGGCCCCGTCCATCCGGGCCCCTTCCGATCCGGCGGCGACGGGGGCCGCGGCGTCCGGAGCGGTGCTGGCCGGGTGGTGAGCGGCGGCGCCGGGCGTGACCGCCGCGCCCGCCGGGCCCGCGGCCCAGGCCAGAACCAGGCTGGCCGCGCCCAGGCCCGCCCATTTACGCAATCCAAGTTGAGCCATTCGATCCTCCGTCGCCTCCCAGGGGCGTTCTTATTGGCGGCGGCAACATAGGGCGCCCGATCCGCTTGTCGATTGACAATTGAGGCGGTTGTCGGCCCCTCTCCGGACGGGGCGTCGCGCCGATCCGGCGGCGAGGCCAAGATTGGGCCAGGACAAGGTTGAGAAGGTGTCGGGGTTCAGGCGCTTCATCGTCGCCGCCGTGGCCATGGCTCTCCTCGTGCTGGGCCTCGCCTCAGGATACGGCTACCTCCGCTGGCGCAGCGAACGCGGCGCGCAACATTGGGTCGACCACGCCCACGAGGTGATCGAGGTCACGCTCGGCCTCTCGCCCCGGATCCAGGCGACCGGCATCGCCGCCCGGGAGGTCTTCGATCACCGGGCCCCGCCCGAGCGCTACGAGGCGGCCCTGACCCGGCTGCACGCGCAGGAATCCCGGTTGATGACCCTGGTCGCCGACGATCCCTCGCAGGTCCGTCGCGCCCAGGCGGTGACCGCCCCCATCGACCTCTGGACAGCCAGGCTCGACGCGGCCTTGGCCGCGCCGGCGGGACAGCGTCCGCCGGTTCTGTCGCCGCTCTCCAACCCCGCCTATTCCGCTCTGCTCGCTGCGGCCCAGGCGCGCAGCGCTGAGCTGGTGATCGCCGAACAGGACCTGAAGTCCCGGCGGGTGGCCGACCTCGTCGAGCGCAACCGGCTCGACTTCGCCGCGGCCATGGGGCTCATCCTGCTCTCGGTGCTCGGGCTTACGGGCCTGGTCGGCGCCCTGGCCTTCGGCAATGTCAGACTGCGCGCCGCCAATGCCGAGGCTCGCCGCTCGCGCGAGGCCGAACGCCGGGGCGCGGCCCTGATCGAGGCCCTGTTCTCCCACATTCCTGACTACCTTCTGATCCTCGACGTCGAGCCGGGGCCGGTGTTCCGCGTGGCGGACATCAACCCCGCCCTTGCCGCCTTCTTCGAGGTGACCCGCGAGGAGGTGCGCGGCGAGGACTTCGAGTCCCTCTTCGAGCCCGGCGTGGCCGAAGACCTGACCGCCCGCTTCGGCGAGATCATCGCCACCGGGACCCCGGCCCAGATCCGCCGCGAGATGATCAGCCCGGATGGCGCCTCGCACCTCTGGGAGGCGACCCTCGCGCCCGTGCGGGACGACCTTGGACGCATCCGCCGCATGGTCGGGGCGGTGCGCGACATCACCGCCCAGGTCGAGGCCGAGACCCGCCTGCGCGACCGGCAGCGGCTGGAGTCCATCGGCCAGCTCACCGGCGGCGTGGCGCACGACTTCAACAACCTGCTGCAGGTGATCAGCGGCAATCTCGAGCTTCTGGCGCCCCTGGCGGCGGGTGACCCGGTGGCCCAGCGCCGTCTCGACCATGCGCGCCAGGGCGCCGAGCGGGCTGGGCGCCTGACGGCCCAGCTCCTGGCCTTCGCCCGCCGCCACCCAGTCGCGTCCGAAGTCGTCGACCTGACGCGCCTGACCGAGAATTTCGTCGATCTCATGCGCCGCACCCTGGGCGAGCGGGTCGAGACGACGGCCGAGATCGAGGCCGGCCTCTGGCCCGTCGTGGCCGATCCCGCCCAGATTGAAAGCGCCCTCCTCAATCTGGCGCTGAACGCCCGCGACGCAATGGCCGAGGGCGGCCGTCTGTCGATCCGGCTGTCCAATATCACCCTCTTGCCGGCCGAAGCGGCTGAGCTGGAGCTGGAGGCCGGCGACCATGTCCGCCTGACGGTCTCCGACACTGGCCAGGGCATGGACGCAGAGGCGATTGCGCGCGCCTTCGACCCCTTCTTCACCACCAAGCCGCGAGGCAAGGGCACGGGGCTGGGGCTCTCCATGGTCTACGGCTTCGTCAAGCAGTCAGGGGGCGCGGTGCGTCTGCAATCGGCCCCGGACGCCGGGACCACAGTGCAGATCTGGCTTCCCCGGTCTCGGACCCCTGCCCCGGCCGAGCCCGCCCCGGCTGGGCCCGCGCCTCCCCGGGGCGAAGGGCGTTTGATTCTGGTGGTGGAGGACGACCCGGAGGTGCGCGCCGCCACGGTCGCCCTGATCTCCGGCCTCGGCTATGCCTGCCGCGAAGCCGCCGATCCGGCCGAGGCCCTGCGCCTGCTGGACGACCAGGTGGCCCTGATCTTCTCCGACGTCCTGATGCCCGGGCCGCTCAGCGCCCGCGACTTCGCCCGCGAGGTCGCCGTCCGTGCGCCCGGCGTACCCCTGCTTTTCACCTCGGGCTATACCCACGACGACTTGCCCGACGGCCCGCCCGGCCACGGCGCCGCGCGGGTCATCGCCAAGCCCTTCACAGCCCAGATACTCGCCGCGCGCCTCGCCGAGCTCCTCAACGGACCGATGGCGGCGGCTTAAGGTTCACCCCTCCTCCGGCGAGGTCTCCGCCCCCGAGCCCAGGGCGCGCTGCATCCAGACCAGATCGACCCAGCGGCCGTGCTTCCAGCCGAGCGCCGGGGCCACGCCGATCCGGGCAAAGCCCAGGGACGCGTGCAGGCGGATCGAGCCGTGATTGCCGCTGTCGCCGATGATCGCGATCATCTGGCGCATGCCAGCGGCCTCGCAGCGGGCGATCAGCTCGCGCAGCAGGGCCGAGCCGACCCCCTGGCCCATCCGCCCAGGCGCCACATAGACGCTGTCCTCAACCACGAAGCGATAGGCCGCGCGGGTGCGGAACGGGGCGGCATAGGCATATCCGGCGATGGCGTCCGCACCGCCGGCGCCCTCGTCCTCCGCCGCCAGCCAGACAAAGCCCTTGTCCTGAACCGCCGCCAGCCTCGCGGCCATCTCGCCGGCGTCGGGGGGCGTCTCCTCGAAGGTTCCCAGGCCCTCGCGGACATGGTGGCCATAGATCCGGGCCAGGGCCGACGCATCCGAGGCCCGCGCGTCGCGGATCCTCATGAGGCGCCTCCGTTGGGCGCGTCTTGGTGGGGGGCCTCCCCGCACGCCGCCTCCCCCTCCACCGCCCAGATGGCGAACGCGTAGTCGAAGGCCACCTCCTTGAGCCGCTCATAGCGGCCGGACGCGCCGCCATGGCCGGCCTCGAGATTGATCTTGAGGAGCACGGGCCGCGCGCTCGTCGTCGCCTCACGCAGCCTGGCCACCCATTTCTGCGGCTCCCACCACGTCACACGCGGGTCGCTGAGCCCTCCGGTGGCGAGGATGGCGGGATAGGCCCTCGGGGCGACATTGTCGTAGGGACTGTAGCTGGCAATCAGGTCATAGGCCTCAGCGCTCTCCAGCGGATTGCCCCATTCGGGCCATTCGGGAGGGGTGAGCGGCAGGGTGTCGTCGCTCATGGTGTTGAGCACGTCGACAAAGGGCACGGCGGCGATCACCGCACCCCACAGGTCGGGCCGCAGATTGGCGACAGCGCCCATCAGCATGCCGCCGGCCGATCCGCCATAGGCGGCGATCCGTCCGGCCTGTCCGTAGCCCGCCGCGATCAGGGCCTCGGCGCAGGCGATGAAATCGTTGAAGGTGTTGGGCTTCTTCGGTCCCCGGCCGTCGAGAAACCAGGCCCAGCCCTTATCCGAGCCGCCGCGCACATGGGCGCTGGCCCAGATCCAGCCGCGATCCACGAGGCTGAGCCGCGCGGTGGAGAAGATCGGGGTCTCGGGGTGGCCATAGGCGCCATAGCCATAGAGCAGCAACGGCGCGGACCCATCGAGCGGGGTTCCCCTGCGCATCAGAACCGTGATCGGAACCTCGGCGCCGTCTGGCCCCGTGGCGTGCAGGCGGCGGGTCTCGTAGTGGGCCGGGTCGTGGCCGGACGGCACTTCCTGCACCTTGCGCACCGTGCGCGCGCCGCTCTCAAGATTGAGATCGATCCATTGCCGGGGCGTGGTCGGCGACTGGTAGACAAGGCGCAGGGTCTGGGTCTCGTACTCGTAGCCCGGCGAGAAACCGAGGGCATAGGCCGCCTCGTCGAAGCCGATCGCCGCCTCG
>DAIDGR010000071.1 GCA_027452265.1 Caulobacteraceae bacterium | reverse complement strand
CCCTTCAGATTGGCCGCCAGGGGCGCGAGAGGCTTGTTCAGGCTGGCGTAAACCGCCCGATCCACATGCCAACCCGCCCGGGCAAACACGGTTTGCAGATCGTCGGCGAAGGACTCCGAGTCCGGCCGCCCGTCGGTGGTGATCATGATCATCGATGGCGCCAGCTTGAGAATGGCGACCATGCGTTCGACCTGCTGGGCCGACAATCGGTGAGGCCGGCTGGCGCCGACCGGAGGCGGCGACTCCATCGGATGCGGCGCAAACACCGCGGTGGCTGTGGCCGGCGGCGCCGCGGCCGCCGGCTGGATCGAGGGCGGGGCCCCGGGCTGCAGTGCGGCGCGGACCGCCGCGGCCCCGGCGGCCAGGGCTGAGGTGGAGTCGCCTTGTGCGGGGGCGGGCAGGCGCGCCGCCGCCGGACCACTCAGAAAGGTAAGCAGTTGCGCCTCGACCTGCGCCATCTGATGGGCGGCCTGGGCGGTGGTCTCCGCGGCCTGCAGGCGCAGAGAGGCGATCTCGCGATCCTTGGCCCGATCGAGCGCGCGGCTCAGCATCAGTGAGGCGAGGCCCGCCGCCAGGGTCAGGGCGGCCAGGACCACGAAAAGGACATTGATTGTCAGGAGCGCGCCCTGAAGGCTCACCAGCGATCTCCGTTCGGTCTTGGCGGGCGCATGGGGCGCATAGGGAGCTGGGATCATGTCGAGCGCGTCACGCGCGATGGGGCCGGGCGCAAGGGCAGGATATCCTGCGACGGGGTTAAGGAAAGCCCCCCACGTCCGGACCCTTTGGCGTTGAGGCGGCTCACGCCGCCTCGGCCGTTGGAGGCTCCTCCGCCGACTGCCGCTCCAGGGCGGCGCGAAGCTCGGCCTGCTTGCGCGCATCCAGGGTCCATCCGATGACGCAGCCGCCGCCGAGCATGACGAAGATGATCGGCCCCGCAATAAAGGCGAAGGTCAGGTGATCGAGCGCCTGAGGCGTATTGGCCGCCCCTTCGGCAGGGTTGAATCCAAGCCTCTGCAACAGCGGAAAGGTCAGGCCGATGGAGAAGGCGCCGGCCAGCTTGGACGCGAGGCCATTGAGCGCATAGACGAGGCTGATGCGCTCCTGGCCCTGTTCCAGACGCAGGGCGTCGCCCACATCGGCCAGCATGGCCTGGATCATGAAGCCGAAGCTGGACGCCATCAGCCCCGCCCAGATGACGACCGGCGCCGCGGCCGCCACATTCCCCTTGGGCACGATGAAGATCGACAACAGGCCGAGCGAAAATCCGGTGGTGGAGAGCATCAGGGTGCGGTGCTTGCCGATGACGCGGGCCACGGCGGCGGCGGCCAGGGCCCCGGGCACGGCCGCCAGGACATAGAGCGAAAGCAGGAACGAGGCCTGGGCTTCGGTGAACCGCCAGGAGCGGGTGAAGAAAAACACATAGAGGGCGCTCATCCAGCCAGGCCCCAGGGTCAGGGCCAACTGGGCGAGGAACAGGCGAACCAGATCGGGCCGGCCGATGACGGCCATCAGACGACGTGCGGTCTGCGCGGCCGAGGCGCGACGGGCCGGGCGCGGCGGCGCGAGACCGAGAGGCTCAGGCGTCAGGGGCGCCGCGACCAGCACGCTGAGCGGGGCCAGCGCCACGAGGAAGACGCCGATGGCCTGATCCGGGCCCAGACCCGCGAGGCTGTGGCCAACCGTGGGGATCAGGGTCACCGAGAGCGAGCCGGCCACGCCGGTGGCGGCCATGAGTCCAAAAAGCCTTGAGCGCTCGTGATAGCGGGTGGCGAGCGTCGCGCCCCAGGCGGAAACCGACAGAACGTTCATCGACATGGCCAGATACAGGGCCAGGAGCCAGACGGTCAGATAGACCGCGCCCACGCCATAGGGGGCCATGAACAGGCGCCAGAGGGGCAGCATCAGGGCCGGAGCGCTGAGGATCAGCCAGACGCGATAGCGTCCAAGCGCCGTGCGGGTGCGATCCATCAGGAGGGCCAGGATCACGTCCACCGGAATGTCGATCAGGCGCACGAACATCCAGGCCCCGCCCACCACGGCCATGGAGACGCCGAGACGTCCCGCCATGAAGGCGGGAAGATAGACATAGACGGCGATGCCGAGCGCGGCGGCGGGAAGGTTGGCGGCGGAGAAGGCGAGGCTGGCGCCAAAGGTGAGCTCGCGCTCGGCAGGTTCGCGCGACGCGCCTGGAGCCGTGGGTCGCTTCACGCGAGCGGCCGCCCCGCGAGGCGCTCGAGAACACGAAGCGGCGCGCGCTCCGGCTCGGCCATGGCCGCCACCGGCAGGTAAAAGGTCTGTTCCAGGGCGAAGCGTCCCTTCAGTGCGGCGTGGACGACGCTGTCGGTGAAGACGATCCAGCTCTCGCCCGCGGCAAAGGCCAGGTCCGTTCCGGTCGCGTGCCTCTGATAGACGGCATCCGTCTTGGCGGCGTCATGCAGGCCGAGCATCAGCGCGTCATAGGGCGTGCGCCGGGACCGGGTGATGCGCAGAGCGCGCAACAGGCGGGCCTCGCCGGGCAGGGGCCAACGGACCCTGGGCAGGAAGCGCCGCGCATGGTCCTCGAACGCCTCACCGGTGCGCCAGAGACGCGGCTCTCCTGAAGGATTGATATTGCTGAACACGCGAAGGATCCGTCGCCCGCCCGTCGGCTGCGAGGCGAAGGCGTCCACATGCAAGCGACGATCGTCCTTGAGCGGGCTCAGCGGCGCCTCGGCGGCGTCGCGCAACCGAAGACTGGATCGGCCACGGGTCAGCGCCTCGCCATAGCCCGGGGCCACGGCCAGGACAGCCTCCCGCGCCCAGGCGCCGAACCTGGACAGCAGCACCTCGATCGTTCGGGCGGTCTCCCCGGATGCATTGGCCGCCAGACCCCGGACCGCGTGGCCGTCATAACTCGCCGATTTGGCGCGCAGACTTGCGGAGTCCAGCGACAGCAGAGCCGCCTCGTCGCCTTGCAAAACGAACGGGGGAACCGGGGCCGACGCCGAGACCGGGAGGCGCACCAGGCCCTCGCTCTCCAGGCGGCGCGCGCCCGCATCGCCGGCGAGGGCAGGTTCGGGCCGGAGGGCGGTCGCACGGGTCGCCATGGCCCACTCTCTAGCCCGGAGCGCCAGCCGTGTTAATCCGAAGCTGTTGATCTATGGAGCCTTCCTTGTCCCTCGCCTCCCCGAATGAGCCGGCGCCCCACACCCATCGCATCGCCGAAGCGTCCGGCCAGAGCTTCTCGCCGCGCGAGGCGGTGGGCCTGATCGCGGTGGGCTGCAATTCCCTGCTGGTGCTGGGGGTGCTGCCGATCCTGCTGGGGGCCCTTGCGGATGCGGGGCGACTCAGCAACGCCGAGATCGGCCTCTCCGCCATGGTCGAACTCCTGGCCATGGGCGCCTCGACCGGGCTGATGGGGCTGATCAAGCGGCCGCGGGGGCTTAAGCTCATCGGAACCCTGGCCAGCGTCGCCATCGCCCTGGCCGATCTCGCCTCCATGGGGGGCGCGCACGGCCCTCTGGTCGCCCTGCGCGGCCTCGCTGGAGCCTTCGAGGGGGTCCTGCTGTGGATCACGGTGGGCATGATCGCCCGGACGGCCACGCCGGAGCGCTGGGCCGGGGTGTTCTTCACCGCCCAGACGGCCGCACAGCTGGTTCTGGCCCTGATCCTGGCCAATCTCGTCCTTCCAAGGTTCGGCGCCAACGGTGCGTTTCTGGCCCTGGCCGTGAGCGCCGTCCTCGGCGTGGCGGCGGCGATGCTCGCCCCGCCCGGGTTCGACCCGCTGGTCGCGCGTCCCGAGGAGGCTGGCGCCCCACCCCTGAGGGGCATGGTCGCCCTTCTCGCCAGTCTGATCTTCGTCGCCGGCGGGGGCGCCATTGGCGTCTACCTTGAACCTCTGGCGCACGAGGCCGGCCTGGGCGCGGGGGTGGCGGGCGCGGCGCTCTGGACCTCGCTCATCGGCCAGGTGATCGGGGGCGCCCTGGCGACGGTCCTGGCGGGGCGGATCCGTTACTTCTGGGTGTTCGTCATTGGCTCGGCGCTCAGTCTCGGGGTCTGGGCCTTGCTGGGGACCAACCTGCCGGCCTGGGCCTTCATCGCCGACAATGCCGCATCGGGCGTCATCGCCATGACATTGGCGCCTTTTGTTGCTCCCATGACCATCGAGGCGGATCCAAGTCGCCGCGCAGCCATGCAAACCGGCGCCGCCCAGCTTCTGGGAGGGGCGCTGGGCCCCCTGCTCTCATCCTTTGTGGTGACGGGCGCGGAGGTCCGTCAGGTCCTGTGGCTGGGGGCGGCCCTGCTTTTGGCGGGACTGACGATCATCGCCGGACTGCACCTGACTCACCGTCCTCAAGGCTCAAACGACGGTTTGTCTGGTTGAAAAATCTCCGGGGAGGCTCTAGGTGCGGCGCGAAGCCTCATCCACGGGACCCTGGGCGGATTCGGGAGCGGGCAGTGGAACCCTTAGCGAAGTGAGGACATCCGAAGTGTCAGAGAGCGTGGCCAAGGCCGGCGCAGACGGGCCGGATGACGCGGGACGCCGCGATTTTCTTTATCTCGCAACCGGAGCGGTTGGCGTGGCCGGCGTTGCGGCGGTGGCCTGGCCGCTGATCGATCAGCTCAATCCCGCCGCGGACACCCTGGCCCTGGCCTCGATCGAATACGATCTGACCAAGGTCCCTCTGGGCTCGGAAGTCACCATCGCCTGGCGCAAGCAGCCGGTCTTCATCCGTCACCGCACGCCGGACGAAATCGCCCGCGCGGTGGCCGACGACCACGCGCCGATGAAGGACCCGGCCACTGACGCCTCGCGGGTCAAGCCCGGCCACGCCGAATGGCTGATCATCCTGGCCAGCTGCACGCACCTGGGCTGTGTTCCGACCTTCAAGGGCGGGGAATATGGCGGCTGGGCGTGCCCCTGCCACGGCTCGGTCTATGACACCTCCGGCCGTATCCGGAAGGGCCCCGCGCCGAAGAACCTGTATCTTTTCCCTTACACCTTCCTCAGCGACACCAAGGTCAAGCTGGGCTAGAGGCGGGACCATGACCGAGCACAAGAGCACCTATGAGCCAAAGTCCGGCTTCGAGCGCTGGCTCGACTCCCGGCTGCCCATCGTCCGCTTTTCCGCGGATCTGATGTCGTTCCCGACGCCGCGGAACCTCAACTACTGGTACACCTTCGGCGGCATCCTCGCCTTCTGCCTCGTCGTCCAGATCGTCACCGGCATCGTGCTGGCGATGCACTATGACACCAGCGAGGCTGGCGCCTTCATCTCCGTGCAGCGCGGCATCATGCGCGATGTGAACTATGGCTGGCTGATCCGGGGCATCCACGCCAACGGCGCCTCGATGTTCTTCCTGGCGGTCTATCTGCACATCCTGCGCGGCATGTATTACGGGTCCTACAAGGCGCCGCGCGAGGTGCTGTGGTGGATCGGCTGCGTCATCTATGTGCTGATGATGGCCACCGCCTTCATGGGCTACGTTCTTCCCTGGGGCCAGATGAGCTTCTGGGGCGCCAAGGTGATCACCAATCTGCTCGGGGCCTTCCCCGTGGTCGGAAACGCGATCACCACCCTGCTGTGGGGCGGCTTCTCGGTCGGCGGCCCGACGCTCAACCGCTTCTTCTCGCTGCACTACCTGCTGCCGTTTGTGATCGCCGGCATGGTCGCCCTGCACGTCTGGGCCCTGCATGTGCCCGGCAACAACAATCCCACGGGCGTGGAGGTGAAGAGCGATCACGACACCCTTCCCTTCCATCCGTACTACACGGTGAAGGACCTGTTCGCGATCATGGTGTTCGTGATCCTCTTCGCGGTGGTGGTGTTCTTCATCCCCGACGCGTTCGAGAAGGTCGACAACAACGTGGTCGCCAACGCGCTGGTGACGCCGGCCCACATCGTTCCTGAGTGGTACCTGCTTCCCTTCTACGCGATCCTTCGGGCCATCCCGGACAAGCTGAGCGGCGTGCTCGCCCTGGCCGGCGCCATCGCCATGCTGTTCGCCCTGCCTTTCCTGGATCAGAACAAGGTCAAGTCGATGCGCTACCGCCCGGCGGCGCGGATGTATTTCTTCATCTGGATCGTGTTCTGCCTGATCCTCGGCTGGTGCGGCTCTCAGGAGCCTCAGGGCACGGTCATTCCAGGTGGCGCGGGGCCTGTGATCATCGATTACGGGATCAACTCCGTGACCTGGCTGGCCCGCGTCTCCACGGCCTACTATTTCGCCTACTTCCTGATCATCACGCCCCTGTTGGCGATGTCGGAGAAGACCCTGCCGGTGCCGGACGCTCTGTTCATGCCGGTCCTGTCCAAGTCCGCCGCGCCCGCCGAGTGAGCCTGACCATGACCCAACGCCCCCTCCTCGCTGTCGCGGCGCTCGCGGCCGCCCTGGGTCTTGGCCTTGGCGCCTCGGCCCATGCAGAAACCACCCAGGCCCCGCTCAAGGACGTGCACTGGTCCTTCGACTCCCCCGTGGGGATGTATAACCAGGAGCAGTTGCAGCGCGGCTACAAGGTCTATCACGAGGTCTGTTCGGCCTGTCACTCGATGAACCTGGTGGCGTTCCGCAACCTGGCCGACAAGGGCGGACCGTTCTGGAACCCGGCCTATCCCAATCCCAATGACAATCCGGTGGCCAAGGCCCTGGCCGCCCAGGCCCAATACGACACCATCGATTCGGAGACGGGACAGCCGACCAAGCGTCCCGGGACGACGGCGGACTATTTCCCGAGCCCGTTCCCCAACGAGACCGCCGCGCGCGCCGCCAACAATGGCGCCCTGCCTCCGGACATGTCGCTGCTGGCGGCCGCCCGCGAGGGAGGGGCCCGCTACATCTATTCGATCGTCACAGGCGACGGCACGACGCCGCCTGCCGGGCTGCAGGTGCCGGACGGCAAGTATTACGATCCCTATATGCCGGGCGACCTGACCTCGTTCTGGAAGGGCGATCCCAACAAGGTGCCGGTGGGCGGTTTTATCGCCATGCCCCCGCCCCTGGTGGACGACCGCGTGACCTTTGACGATGGAACCAAGGCGACCCTTGACCAGGAAGCCCGGGACGTGGCCGCCTTCCTCGCCTGGGCGTCAGACCCCACGGCGGATGAGCGCAAGCAGCTCGGTGTGGAAGTGATGATCTTCCTGCTGGTCTTCACGGGCCTGCTCTATGCCAGCTATCGCTCGATCTGGCGCAAGGTCGGTCACTGACGCGCTAAGCTCAGAAGGTCGCGCCGGGGCGGAAGAAAACCTGCTTCCGCCGAAGGTCGAGCGTCAGCACGCCGCCGCGCCAAAGCTCGGTCCCCACCGCCTGAGCGCTGGGATCGCCTGACGCGATGAGCCGCGCCGGCGCCGCCTCGACGAAGGCCCCAGCCGCCTCCACCGCCCGGAGACGGATTGGCGGCGCGGCTTCGCCTTTTGATGGCGCCCGGCTGAGGCGCGCGGCCCAGACCGATGTCTCCGCCCGGGCGCCGTCGATCCGGAACATCCCCTCCCGCACCTTGGCCCCGTCGGTGATCCGGGTGGAAATGGCCAGACCCCCGTCTTGAGACCGTAAGGCCGCCTCGCCGCCACCCCGGGCAAGGCGCGCCGCGCGCGGATCGCGACTCATCCGACAGGCGCCGTGCCGCAGATCCAGAGTGATCACTTCGCCGGCCAGGAGGTCGGCGCCGATCACGCCGAAGGCCGAAACCTCCAGGTCTGCCGTCTCCGGATCGAGGTCCTGGATCGGCAGGGTGACCGCGCGAGGCCTTGCGCCGGCGAGGGAAAAGGCCCCCGTCGCGCTGGCGCCGGAAAGGCCGCTCGCCAGGGCGGGGGTATCATGCAGGGCGCTTTGGGCCCGGCCCGGATCGAGAATCATCGCGCCGGTCAGCTCGCCGAACGCCGCCGGAACGAGGAACGCGCCATGCTCGACCCAGCAGTCCCGCCAGATGACGCGCCTGCCCGCGCCGTGCGCCGCCGCCGCCCCGCCACCCCAGGCCCCCAGGGTCAGTAGGCTCAGAAACGGCGCGCTCAGCGCCAGCCGGACGGCGCGTCGCGCAAACGCGCGCCGGGCGAACGCATACTGGGCAAACCTTGGGAGTCGAAAGGCCCCTTCCATGACAGCGACCATAGCCAAGGCCGGCCGGCTCGGCGATAAGGCGCGCACGGACAATGAGGCGGGTGATGGACGGCTGGGTTCTGGGCGTGATTGGCGGGTCGGGCCTCTATGAGATCGAGGGCCTGGAGGACGCCCGCTGGGAGAGGTTCGAGGGCCCGTTCGGCGCCCCCTCCGACGCCCTGCTTACCGGACGGCTCGGCGAGGTGCGCCTTGTCTTTCTGCCGCGCCACGGCCGGGGCCATCTTCTTCCGCCCAGCGCGATCAACGCCCGGGCCAATATCGACGCTCTCAAGCGCGCCGGTTGCACCGACATTCTCTCGCTCTCGGCCGTGGGCTCCCTGCGCGAGGCTCTGCACCCTGGCGATTTCGTGGTCGTGGATCAGTTCATCGACCGCACCTTCGCCCGGGACACCAGTTTTTTCGGTCCCGGTCTGGTGGCGCACGTGTCCATGGCCCACCCCACCTGTCCGCGCCTGTCCAAACTCGCCGCGGCCGCCGCGCGTGAGGCGGGCGCCCGCGTCGTCGAAGGCGCCTGCTATCTGGCCATGGAGGGTCCACAATTCTCCAGCGCGGCGGAAAGCGCCCTTTATCGCCGCTGGGGATGCGATGTGATCGGCATGACCAACCTGCCCGAAGCCAAGCTCGCCCGGGAGGCGGAGCTGCCCTATGCCTCAATCGCCATGGTCACTGATTTTGACGCCTGGCGCGAAGAGGTCGCCCCGGTGGAGGTGACGCACATCCAGGCGGTGCTTGGCGCCAATGCCGCGCGCGCGCGGGACACGGTCCGACGTCTGGCGGCCTCCCTCCCGGCCCATCGTCCGCCGTCGCCCATCGACACCTGCCTCGACGGCGCGATCCTTACCCCGCCCGCCCATCGCGACCCTGCCCGGGTCGCTGCGCTCGACGCGGTCGCCGGCCGCCTCCTGCGCTCCCGATCGGAGACTGCATGACCCTCGCCGACGCTATCCGCACGATCCCGGATCATCCCAAGCCCGGAATCCAGTTCCGCGACATCACCACCCTGCTGGCGGATCCCCGGGCCTTCCGTCGGGCGATCGAAGAGCTGGTCCAGCCGTTCATCGGCGCCCGCGTGGACAAGGTGGCCGGGATCGAGGCCCGGGGTTTCATCCTTGGCGGAGCCGTCGCCCATCAGCTCTGCGCGGGCTTCGTCCCCTTGCGCAAGAAGGGCAAGCTGCCCCATCGCACCCGGTCGGTGGCCTACACCTTGGAATACGGCGTCGACGAAATGGAAATCCACGAGGACGCCGTGGGCGCGGGCGAGACCGTGGTCCTGATCGATGACCTGATCGCCACCGGGGGCACGGCCCTGGCCGCGGTGGAGCTCCTCAACCAGTCAGGCGCACGGCTGATCGGCGCCAGCTTCGTGGTCGATCTTCCGGAACTTGGCGGAGCGGACCGGCTGCGCGCCCTCGGCGTCGAGGTCGCCTCGCTGGTGAGCTTTTCCGGACACTGACCCCCGGGAGCGGATCAGACGTTGAACCGGAAGGTCATGACGTCGCCGTCGCGCACGACATAATCGCGGCCTTCCGAGCGCAGGCGGCCGGCCTCGCGGGCGCCCGCCTCGCCGGCGTGCTGCACGTAGTCATCATAGGCGATGGTCTCGGCGCGGATGAACCCCTTCTCAAAGTCGGAATGGATCACTCCGGCGGCCTGCGGGGCCGTGGCCCCCGCGGGGATCGTCCAGGCTCGCGCCTCCTTGGGGCCGGCGGTGAAATAGGTCCGCAGGCCGAGCAGGTCATAGGCCTCGCGGATCAGGCGGTTGAGACCGGGTTCGGCCAGGCCCAGGGTCTCGAGGAATTCGACCCGCTCATCGGGATCGAGCAGCGCGATCTCGCTTTCGATCTTGGCTGAGATGACGACCGATTTGGCGCCGTCGCGCCGGGCCCGCTCGGCGACCGCTTCCGACAGACGATTGCCGTCCGCCGCCGAGGCCTCGTCCACGTTGCAGACATAGAGAGCCGGCTTGGTGGTCAGGAGCTGCAACATGCGCCAGGCGCGCATATCCTCCGCGTCGGGCGTGACGCTTCGGGCAGGACGTCCGGCGCGGAGCGGCTCCAGAGCCCGAGCGATCAGCTTCAGGGCGGCCGCCGCCTCCTTGTCCTGACCCTTGGCGCGCTTCTCCAGGGCTGGCGCGCGGCGCTCCAGACTCTCCAGATCCGCGATCATCAGCTCGGTTTCGATGATGTCGAGGTCGCTCAAGGGGTCAAGCCGCCCTTCGACATGGGTCACATCGTCGTCCTCAAAGCAGCGCGCGACGAAGGCGATGGCGTCACAGTCACGGATATTGGCCAGGAACTGGTTGCCCAGACCCTCGCCCTGGGCCGCGCCGCGCACCAGACCCGCCACGTCGACGAAGGTGATCCGCGCCGGAATGATCTCCTTGCTGGCGGCGATCCTGGCCAGGGCGTCCAGGCGCGGCTCGGGCACCGCGACCTCGCCCACATTCGGTTCAATGGTGCAGAAGGGATAGTTGGCCGCCTGGGCCGCCGCCGTCTGGGTGAGGGCGTTGAACAGTGTCGATTTGCCCACATTGGGCAGGCCGACAATGGCGACTTTGAGAGCCATGGCTGAGGTCTTTTTGCGAGAGCGGGGACGGGATCAGGCGTCGGAAAGGGCGCGGGCGGCAAGATCGCGCCAGGCGCGGCCCTCGCGGCGAAAGGCGGGCGCGGCCTTGGCGATGTGCCGGTCCATCTCGGCGATGACCTCGCGGGCTTCGTCGCGACGGCCCTGGCGGGCGAGAAAGGACGCCCAGCGGCCAAGGGCCTCGAGACCCGGGAGGCGCTCCACCGCCCATCGATAGGCCACCTCGGCATCCGACGGGCGCCCCAGCCCCTCATAGGCGCGGGCGGTCGCCAGGGCCGCGGCCGGCGCCCGTGCGCCCTCTCCGTCCGGCTCAAGCCGGGCCAGAAGCGTCAGGGCCTCCGCCGGTCGGGCCAACTCCAGCAGCGCCTGAGCCCGGCCGAGCAGCAGCACCGGATCATCGGCATGAACCCCGACGGCCGCGTCGGCATACAGGCGCTCGGCCTCGGCGTGGCGTCCGAGCGAGGCGGCGGCGCGCGCCAGCCGCATCTGATTGTGCACCGTCACCGCCTCGGCGAGAGCCTGGCTCGCCTCGCGATATTCGCGGCCCGGATCGAGGCTGTCCCTTGCGGCCTGACCCAGGCGCTGGGCCTGGGCGCCGCCCATCCAGCCGGGCAGAACGACAGCCACCAGATAGGCCAGCGGCCCAAGCGGCGGCAGCATGAGGATGATCATCAGCCACCAGTAGGGCTGCTGGTTGCGGACAACATGGACGCACAGGGACAGGATCAGGGCCAGCCAGATCCAACCGATCGGCGAGAACAGAAGGGCGAAGAGCGATCCCAGCATCGACTCAGCCCTCCAGATCCCGCCGACCACGCGGGTCGAGCTTGGGCGCGGGGGCCAGACGCAGGACCTCCGCCTGGAACCGCTCGTCCTCGCCCGCCGCCAGGAAGGGCAGGGCGTCGGCGCAGGCGGCGAGCACGTCCGCGACCCAGCCCGCCTCCGACTTGGCGAACGGCGCCAGGACATGATGCATCACCGCATCCTTCTGGCCAGGGTGGCCCACGCCCAGGCGCACGCGGCGAAAGTCGGGGCCGATCTGGGCGATCAGGGAGCGCACGCCGTTATTGCCGGCCGCGCCGCCCCCGGTCTTGGCCCGAACGCGCCCCGGCGCCAGATCGATCTCATCATGGAACACGACCACATCGCCCGGGCTCAGGCGAAAGAAACCCATGGCCTCGGCGACCGCCCGGCCGCTCTCATTATAATAGGTCTGGGGCTCAAGGATCAGGGCGCGGACCGAGCCGCCGGCAGGAAGCGCGATCTCGCCCTCCCGCGCCAGGCTGGCGAAGCGCCGTCGCGGGGCGCCAAAATTCCACCGGTCGGCGCAGGCGCGTACGGCCATGGCGCCCAGATTGTGCCGGGTCTTGGCGTATTCGACGCCGGGATTGCCCAGACCCGCCAGGATGAGCAAGGCGGGACCGGGATCAGGACGCGGCTTCGGCCTCGCTGCTCGCCTCTTCCGAGGCCATGGCCGAGGACGAAGCGATGGAGGCGACGGTGGCGTCGGCGTGGTGAGCGGTGACGCGCACACCCTCGGGCAGGACCAGGGACGAGGCCTTGACCGTGTCGCCGACATCGAGACCGGTGAGGTCGACGATGATCTCCTCGGGGATGGCCTCGGCCGAGGCGAGGATCTCGATCTCGTGCAGGTTGACGTTCAGGGCGCCGCCGCGCTTGAGGCCCGGCGAGGCGTCTTGGTGGCGGAAGCGCACCGGGACGGAGATACGGATGGCGCCGTGGGCGTCGACCCGAAACAGGTCGAAATGCACCGGCTCGTCGGTGACGGGATGGAACTGCACGTCCTTGGCGATCACCGCCTGCTCTTCGTCGCCATATTTCAGGGTCACGAGGTGGCCGAGCAGCTTGCCGGTGGTCAGGGCCTTGCGGAATTCACCGGCGGCGACGGCGACGGAGACCGGGTCGCGGCCAGCGCCATAGAGCACGCCAGGGATCTGGCCGGCGGCGCGGGAGGCGCGGGCAGACCCGGTGCCCGAGCGATCGCGAACGGAAACATTGAGAACGATATCGGCCATGGCCATGCCCTGAAAAATCGAAGGTCGCCGCGCGTCATCGCGATGCGCCAGCGACCAAGCACCACGCACCCCGAGGGGCCGTGCGAAGGGCGCTTTCCATACACGCCGCGCCACGGTTGCGCAACGCCCGGACGCACGCGCCGTAGAGACGCCCTATAGCGCGTTGCGTTTGTACGGAACCAACCCGGCGCTTCGCAACGCGCTCAGGAACCTAAAGGTAGAGCACGATTCAGCGTCTTCGCCGATTCCACGAAAACGCATCGTGCTCCAGATCAGCCCGTCGTGACGGTCTTGTGATGCGATTTGTGCGGCGCGGTCCGACGGCCATGGCGCCCCTTGGCCTTGGGTTCCGGCGGCGGGGGCGCGGGCTCCTCGGGCACGGTGAAGGCGACGCTCTTGGCCAGGCATTGGCCAGGATCGACCATTTCATGGCGGCCCATGCAGAACACGTCCTCATAGTTGGGCTTGGCCACCGCCAAGCACTGGAAGAGGTCGCGCTTGGCCCGTTCCAGGCACTGCTCGGTGACGTTGTCCTCCACCAGCGAGGCAAGGTTCAGATAGCGGGTATTGGTCGCCTCGCCGAGGGCTGCGATCGCCGCAACCTGCAGGGCGCGATTGATCATCGCCGTGTAGGGCGGGGTCAGGGGCGGGCCCGTGACGTCCAGGGGCTGCACTTCGGTGGCGGCGTTGCGCACCACCAGGGTCTCCTCAGGCGCGGGCGCGATCCCCTCGGCGGATTCGTGCTCGATCGCCGAGAGACGTCCAGGCCGATCCTCCACCAGAGTGGTCGACCAGGGTTGATGCTGGATGCTGTAGGCCGCGTCGCGCACCTTGCGCCCGGTCAGGACGAGGTTCAGGGCCGCCGATCCCAGAGCCGCCTTGGCGTAGCCGGCGGCGACGTCTGAGTCCTTGAACTGATAGACATAGACGGGGTTGAGCTCGATATCCCGCACCATGTCCTCGCGATGCTCGGGCGTGTTGCCCGCCTCGCGCAGGGCGGCGACAAAGGCCGGATCCTTGAGCGCGGCCACGGCGGCATAGGCGATCGCCCCACGCAGGAAGGTCTTGGGCTCATAGGCGCCGCCTGTGCGCAGGGCCTGGGAGACGTCGTCCGGCTTGGCGAAGTCCGGGGATATGGCGGCTACGCGCTGCATCAGGCCTTCATAGGCCGCCGCATCCGAGATCATCTGGTCAGGCAGCCCCACCGGCCCGGGCGGCGGGGGCGGCGGCGGCGGGGGTGGCGGGGGCGCCTCGGCTGGCGGATGCCTCGGCCTCGCCAGAACCCCGGCCGCCGGGGCGGTCACCGCCAGCACAGCCGCCAGGGCGATCATCAGGCGCCGGCCCTTGTCCCGTGAGAGGGCCGGTCGAACGTCAGGGATCTTCAGGGAATGCGCGTTCATGCCAGCCTCGCGGATCGATGCACCCTCCCGCCCTGCCTCGGGGAATCGGCGAGAATGTGACAATGCGTCCCGCCTCAGATGTCGCCACGCGCAAAAATGGTCGCCGTCGCAATGCGCGCGCCCAGATGCGCCCAAGAGCGCCCAGACGGGTCATGCCGCGTCATCCCGCGCTCAGTCGAACAGCTTGGAGACCGACTCCTCATTAGCGATACGTCGGATGGCCTCGCCGATCAGCTCAGCGCAGCTGACCACCCGTACCTTGCGCGCGCCCTTGAGCCGCTCACGGCTTTCGATGGAGTCGGTGATCACCAGTTCCTTCAGGACCGAGGCGTCGACCCGCTCGACCGCGGCGCCAGAGAGAACACCGTGCGTGATATAGGCCGAGACCTCCTTGGCGCCGGCGTCCATCAGGGCCTTGGCGGCGCTGCAGAGGGTGGTCGCCGAATCGGTCAGGTCGTCGAGAATGATCAGGCGGCGGCCGGCGACGTCGCCGATGATATTGGCCACATCGGACTTGCCGGGCCCCTCGCGTCGCTTGTCGACGATGGCGAGGCCGACATTGAGCCGACTGGCCAGGGCGAGCGCCCGCACCACCCCGCCGGCGTCAGGCGAGACCACCATCATGTCCGAAACGTCGCCATAGTGGGCCAGGACGTCCTGGGCCATCAGGGGCGCCGCCTGCAGGTTATCGGTGGGGATATCGAAGAAGCCCTGAATCTGGCCGGAATGGAGGTCCATGGTAAGAACCCGGTCCGCCCCCGCGCGGGTGATCAGATTGGCCACCAGCTTGGCCGAGATCGGCGTCCGCCCCCCAGTCTTCCGGTCCTGGCGGGCATAGCCGAAATAGGGAGTCACCGCGGTGATGCGCCGCGCCGAGGCCCGCTTGAGGGCGTCGATGCAGACCAGCAGCTCCATCAGGTTGTCATTGGCCGGATGGCTTGTGGACTGGATCACGAAGACGTCTTCGCCGCGCACGTTCTCGTCGATCACCACCCAGGCTTCGTTGTCCGGGAAGCGCTTGACCTGAGCCCGCGTGAGCGGGACGTCGAGCGACTGGGCGATCGCCTCCGCCAGGGGGCGGTTGGAGTTGCCTGAGAGCAGCTTCATGCCGTGTCCCTTCAAGATCGGGCCAGACCGGGGCGGCGTCTGACCGCGAGGCGAAAAGACAAGAAATCCGCCCCCGGAGTACGCCGTTCGCGGCCCGGCTTTATCAGCGCGGGTTGGCGTGGCAAGCGTTTCCTTGCTCGCCGCGACGGCGCCTTGGGCGCGTTTCGCGCGTTGTAAGGGCGGGGGGCGGTCGCCAATGGGAGTTCGGAGGCCACGCATGCGCCCCAGACAAGCCCCGCCAGGCCTGTGGCTCGCCTCGCTTTTTTTCGCCCTGTCCGCCCCCCTGTCCGGGACGGCGAGCGCCGCCACCTTCGCCCAGGCCCAGGTCGCCCGGGCGATCGGCAACACCATCGTCGAGACCTATCCGGATGGGCGGATGGCGGAGATCTGGCTATCGGCCGGCGGCGGCTTCGAGGTCGAGGGTCGACGGGGACAGAAGGCGACCGGTCGCTGGTGGATCCGCAATGACCGGCTATGCCTGCGCCAGTTGCACCCCTTCCTGTTCGGTCTGAGCTACTGCACGCCAATCCCCAAGGTTGGAATGGGCCAGAGCTGGGCGGCGCGCTCGCCGACCGGCGATCCGATCCAGGTCAGGGTGGTCCCAGGACACGAAACACCCGCTCAGCTGTCCGCGAGCACGATGGCGGAGAGCAAGCGGCCATAGTCGGGCTCACCCCGCCGGACCCCGCGCCGGTGCGAGAAGAACAACGCCTCCTGGGCGCAGGTGTCGTGGCCGACCCACTCCGCCTCGGCCACCCCGGCCTGGGCCAGGCGGTGAAGAACGAAGCCCGGCAGGTCGAACTGGCGTTTGTCGCGCTCAGAGCCGGGACCGAAAAAGGCGCCATGCTCCGGGGCGGCGGACAGGAACCGAGCCTCGAACTCTAGCCCCACCTCGTATGAGCCCTGGGCGATGCAGGGGCCCACGGCCGCCGTCACCCGCGAGCGGCGCGCGCCCTTGGCCTCCATGGCCGCCACCACCGCTTCGACCACCCCGTCCAGGGCGCCGCGCCAGCCGGCATGGGCCGCGCCCACCACCCCCGCCTCGGGATCGGCCAAAAGGATCGGCGCGCAATCGGCGGTCAGGATGCCCAGGGCCAGGCCTGGGGTCGCGCTCGCCAGGGCGTCCGCCTCAGGCGGGGGTCCTGGCCACGGTCCGTCCGCATGCACGGCGCGGGGCGAATGCACCTGATAGGCGGTGACGAGCCGCACGGCGTCGACGCCCAGGGTCGCGGCGGCCAGACCCCGGTTCTCTCGCACCCGGGCCGGATCGTCCTGAGAGCCGAGACCGACATTGAGACTGGCATAGGGCGCCGCCGAGACCCCTCCCCGGCGGGTAAAGAAGCCATGCCGGACCCCGGCGACCCTGGCGAGCAGGGGGGACATGAGCGCTTCAGCCATGGAGGACCGCCTCGATCAGGCCGGGGGGGGCGGGACCATCACGCCACAGGGCCACCACCTTGAACAGACCGCCCATGGCCCGGGGCCCGATCAGCCGCTCGGTCTGGGCGGAGAGGGTCTCGGCGGCCTCGGGACGGGCGGCGGCGAGGACCTGGGCGCGCAGCCCGATCCCCAGAGACCAGAGGAAATCCCCCTGGCGCGTGATCTCGCTGACCCGGGCGCCGGCGGCGCGGGCGGCGGCGGTGAAGGCGGGAAAGTCCACATGGGCGGTCAGGTCGGCCGCGCCGGGATGGGCCAGGGGGCTTTCCTTGCGATGCGCGCGCAGGGCCTGGAGTGTGTCGCCCAGCTCGGCCGTATCGCGACCATAGTCGAGGAACAGGGCGGCGCCGCCATCGCGGCATAGGCGTGCCCCCACAGCCCCGCCAAACGCCTCGAGAGCCGTCGACCACTCGATGACGGATCCGGGGGGCGCGACCGGAAGGACCCGCTCGGGGGCGGCCCCGTGCATGAAGCAGAGACGCCCCTCTGGATCGCACCCCACCAGACGCTCGCGCCAGCCCTCCAGCCCCGCCACGGCCTGACGGATCGGCAGGCAGTCCAGGAGCTCGTTGGCGA
Source organism: Caulobacteraceae bacterium (assembly GCA_027452265.1). Lineage (GTDB taxonomy): Bacteria > Pseudomonadota > Alphaproteobacteria > Caulobacterales > Caulobacteraceae > Acaudatibacter. The sequence continues at coordinate 24,087 of DAIDGR010000071.1, read as the reverse complement.
TCAGGATCAGGGGCGCCCCGCCGGGCACGGCCTCGAGGCTGGCGGCCCAGGATATTCCAGACTCGCCCAGAACCTGCCTCTGACGTGCGGCGAGGGGCGCGCTCGTCTCCACCAGCCAGATCTCGGCCGCCTCGAGAAAGCCCGGCGCGGCCCGCGCGGCGCGGCGCAGATCGGCCATCAGGGTCCCGTCGCCCGGGCCCATCTCCACCAGGCGCAGGCGCGCCGGACGGCCAAGGCCCGCCCAGACGTCGGCGGCCCAGAGCCCGAGCAACTCACCGAACATCTGGGAGACATGTGGAGCGGTGATGAAATCGCCGTCGGCGCCGAGGCGCGGATGGGCGGCATAGTACCCGTCGTCTGGATCGTGCAGGCAGGCCTGCATGTAGTCGGCGATGGAAATCGGCCCGTCGCGGGCGATGCGCGCGGCCAGGCGGGCGGCGAGACCGGTCATACCGCCCACGCGATCAGGCCATTTCGCGGCGCGCCCGAGCCCGGGCCCGCAGGATCAGAGCCAGCCCGGCCAGCATCATCGGAAACGACAGCAAGGTTCCCACCGTCAGGCCGAAGGGCAGATTGCGCAACCCCTCGTCGGGCATGCGCACCTGCTCCAGAAGCGTCCGGAACAGGCCATAGCCCAGCAGAAACAGGCCGGCGAGCGCCCCCTGGCGACGCAACCAGCCGGCGCGATGGGTGGCGAGACGCAGGATCAGAAACAGGACCAGACCCTCAAGAGCCGCCTCGTAGAGCTGACTGGGATGGCGCGGCAGGGGCCCGGCGACGCACTGGCCGAACGCATCGGTGGGAATGTGCGGCGAGCAGAACACCATGCCCCAGGGCGCGTTGGTCACCCGGCCCCAGAGCTCCCCATTGATGAAGTTGGCGATGCGGCCAAAGCCCAGCCCGATGGGCGCGGCCGGCGCCACGAGGTCGGCCAGACGCAGAAGATCGAGCCGATGGGTCCGGGCGAAGGCGATCAAGGCGATGCCGACCCCCAGAGCGCCACCGTGAAAGCTCATCCCCCCATGCCAGATGCGAACGATTTCCAGGGGGTCGGCGGCCAGCTCGGCGCGACCCGAGGCCAGGGGCAGCATGTAGAAGAGGATGTATCCGATGCGTCCGCCCAGAATGACGCCAAAGGTGACCCATAGGACAAGGTCGTCGATCTGGGTCGGGGTCGCGGTCGGCGCATGTTCGCCCCACAGTCTCGGGGTCCGCACCAGGCCCGTGCAGTAGCGCCAGCCGGCCAGGATGCCGACGATATAGGCCACCGCGTACCAGTGCAGGGCGAAGGGCCCCAGGGCGAGGCCGCCCAGATGCACTTGCGGCAAGGTGAAGACGTCCGGCGAAATGTCGGGATAGGGAATGGACATGGCGGACCTCTCCTAGCTCAGCTCGCCCTCTCTCGCACGTCGCCTCTCGCGGGCCGCTCTCGCCCGGGCCCCGGCGCCCCGCCATCGGCGAGGTTCGCCAAGGCCGAACTTTTCCGCTAGGAAGGGGCCATGCAGACTCAAAATCCGCTTCTGGACGAAGTCGCCAAACTCACCCAGGCGGCCCTTGGAATCGCGCAGTCGGCCGGCGAAGAAGCGCGCAGCGCCTTTCGCGCGCAGGCCGACCGATGGGCGAGCGACCTGGACCTGGTGCGGCGGGATGAGTTCGACGCCCTCAAGGCCGAGCTGGCGGCTCTGCGCGCCCGGCTCGACGCTCTGGAGACGGGCGGTTCGAAGGGGTGAGCGCAACGGCGCGACTCGCCTCACATTCAGACATCGGCGGCGACGCCAGCGCGCGCGGCGATGCGCGTTAAGGACAAGACGGTGAACACCCATGGATAGCGCCCGCCCGGAGGAAGACGACGTCCTTCTCTCCCTCGATCCCCTCGAGGTGGTGGAGCGCGTCCTGTCGGCGGAGAACCTGACCTTCGAGCGGACGGAGGACGGCGATCTCGCCTTCGCGATTTCGGGCGACTGGAAGGACTATGAGCTGTGGTTCGCCTGGCGCCCCGACGCCGACTGCCTGCAGCTTTGCCTGTCCATCGACATGCGCGCGGGGTCGACGCGGCGCGAGCCGGCGCTTGGCCTGATCAACCTGATCAATCAGCGGGTCTGGCTTGGCCATTTCGAGATCTGGCCGGATGAAGGCGAGATCGTGTTCCGTCATGCCCTGGCCCTGCCCGACGCCGAGCGACCGAGCCCGGCCCAGGCCGCGTCGATGATCGACGCCGCCGTCGAGGCGGCCGATCGCTTCTATCCGGCCTTCGACTTCCTCGTGGCGGGCGGCAAGTCGCCAGATGAGGCGATGGCCGCCTGCATGTTCGAGACCGCCGGCCAGGCCTGAGCAACACCGTCAGGTCGGTCGCCAGGGATATGGTGATGTCGCTTTCCCCAGGGTTCGCGCCTGTCCTTGTCATCGGGGCGGGGCATATGGGCGGCGCCCTTGTGGCTGGCTGGCGGGCCGCCGGCGTGTTGCACGCCTCCGACTTCATCGTGATCGATCCCAACCCGGGCGAAGCGGCGCGCGCCGCCGTCGCCGCGGGCGCCCGTCTCAATCCGCCTCGGGCCGAGATGGCCGCGGCCCGCACCGTGATCCTGGGCCTCAAGCCGCAGATCTGGCGCGAGGCTCTGGACGCGCTTGGCGCTCCGATCTCGCCTCACGCCACGGTGGTCTCGATCATGGCCGGCGTCCCCGCCGCCGAGATCGCCGCGCGCTTTCCGGGATGCCCGATCGTCCGGGCCATGCCGACCACATCCGTGGCTGTCGGCAAGGGCGCGGCCGGCATCTGGTCCGCCGACGCGGCCGCAGGGGCCAAGATCGTGGAGCTGTTCAGCGTTCTGGGCGCGGTGGCGCGGCTGGATGACGAGGCGCAGATACATGCGGTGACGGCGGCCTCCGGATCCGCGCCGGCCTATATCTATGCCCTGGTGGAGGCCCTGGAGCGGGCCGGACGGGAGGTTGGTCTTGGCGCGGACGCCGCGCGGGTCCTGGCGCGCCAGGCCCTGATCGGAGCCGCGGCCCTGATGGAGGCCAGCGGCGAAAGTCCAAAGACCCTGCGCCGGCAGGTGACCTCGCCCAAGGGCACCACCGAGGCCGCGTTGAAGGTCCTGATCGGCGGAGGCGAACTCGACGCCCTGCTGGCGCGGGCGGTGGCGGCGGCCAAGGCCCGGTCGGTGGAGCTGGGAGGCGGCGCGTGAGCCCCGCCCGGCGCAAGGCTGAGCCGGTCTCGCCCGTGGCGGCAAGCGTCGCGGCCTTTCTCGATCTCGTGGATGAGCAGGGCTTTGCCCGCACAAGCCTGGCCGAAGTGGCGGAGCGCGCCGGTCTCGACCTCGCCGAACTCCAGGCTCTGGCGCCGGTCAAGGCGGCCCTGGTGGGTCTCGCCTCCCGCACGCTCGATCTCGAGGCGCGACGTGCGACCCTGGGCGAGGACGAGGACCCGCACGACCGCCTGTTCGAAGCGGTGATGGCGAGGCTTGAGGCCATGGCGCCCCGGCGTGAGACCTGGCTGTCCCTGGCCCGCGCCGCGCCTCTCCTGACCCTGGCCCAGATGCCCTTTACCGTCCGCGCCCTGCTCGACGCCGCGGGGCTGGAGGCGAGCCCGCCGCGCGCCACCGCCCTGCTGGCCGTCTGGGCGCGGGTGACCCAGGTCTGGCGCGACGACGAGGGTGCGCTCAACCGCACCATGGCCGAGGCCGACCGGCGTCTTCGCCAGATGCGCGAGGCCCTCGGCCGCATCGGCGCGGGGTTCTAAGCTCCGGCCTGTCGCCGGCTGTTTTGCGACCGCGAAAAAGACCGCTTGCGCGGCGGGCGAATCCAGGGTCTCCTGGTTTCGGGCCACGTCCCCCCAACGGGACGCTGCCCATCTGCAAGGATGGGAGACATCGCGATGACCGCTTTCGCCAAGCCGGCGCAACGCCCGGCGTGTGCGCATTTTTCGTCAGGCCCGTGCGCCAAGCGCCCCGGCTGGACCTCCAGACATCTCGACGCTGCGCTCTTGGGGCGCTCGCACCGCTCCAAGCCGGGTAAGGCGCGCCTTCAGGCCGCCATCAATCAGACCCGCGCCGTGCTGCAGGTTCCCGATGATCACCTGATCGGCATCACCCCGGGATCGGACACCGGGGCCATGGAGATGGCCATGTGGTCGCTCCTCGGCCCGCGCCCGGTGCAGATCCTGGCCTTCGAGTCCTTCGGCAAGGACTGGGCCAGCGATATCGTCTCCCAGCTTCGCCTGGAGGCTGAGGTCCTGGACGCGCCCTATGGCGCCCTGCCCGACCTGACGCGCGTGCAACCTGACGCCGATCTGGTCTTCACCTGGAACGGCACCACCTCCGGGGTGCGCGTGCCCGACGGCGCCTTTATCGCCGCCGACCGCGCGGGCCTGACGATCTGTGATGCGACCAGCGCCTGTTTTGCCCAGGACCTGCCCTGGGACCGGCTCGATGTGGTGACCTTCTCCTGGCAGAAAGTGCTGGGCGGCGAGGCGGCGCATGGGGTCATTATTCTCTCGCCCCGGGCCGTGACGCGGCTGGAGAGCCACAAGCCTGCCTGGCCCATGCCCAAGCTGTTCCGCATGACCAAAGGCGGCAAGCTGAGCGCCGAGATCTTCGAAGGGGCGACGATCAACACCCCCTCGATGCTCTGCGTGGAGGACTATCTGGACGCCCTGGCCTGGGCGGCCTCCCTCGGCGGACTGAGCGCGCTGCGGGCGCGGGCCGACGCCAATCTGGCGGTCCTGGAGCGCTGGGTGGCGGCGCGCGCCTGGGTAGACTTCCTGGCGGCCGACAAGGCGATCCGCTCCAACACCTCGGTCTGTCTCAAGGTCAGCGATCCAAGGGTCCTGGCGCTTGACCCCGCCGGCCAGGCGGAGTTCGCCAAGCGCCTCGCCGCACGGCTCGAGGCCGAGGGCGTGGCGCTGGATATCGGCGCCTATCGCGACGCCCCGCCGGGCCTGCGGATCTGGTGCGGCGCCACGGTGGAGGCCTCGGATCTGGAGGCGCTCACCCCCTGGCTGGACTGGGCGTTCGCCGAGGTCGCCTCCGACCTTCTGGCGGCCTGAACGCCGGCTCCCATCTCACCGCCCGCCAAGCCATCGCCCCTTACCTCCCGGAGATCCCGATGACCCCTCGCGTGCTCATCGCCGACGCCCTCGCGCCCGCCGCCCTCGATATCTTTCGCGAGCGGGGCGTCATCGCTGACGTCAAGGTCGGCCTCGCCAAGTCCGATCTTCTGGCGGTGATCGGCGAATATGACGGCCTGGCGGTCCGCTCCGCCACCAAGGCGGACAAGGACGTGATCCGCGCCGGGACCCGCCTCAAGGTCATCGGACGGGCCGGCATCGGCGTCGACAATATCGATATCCCCGCGGCCACCGCCGCCGGGGTGGTGGTGATGAACACCCCGTTCGGCAATTCCATCACCACCGCCGAGCACGCCATCGCCCTGATGTTCGCCCTGGCGCGCCAGATCCCGGCGGCGGATCTCTCGACCCAGGCCGGACGCTGGGAGAAGAACCGTTTCATGGGGGTTGAGCTCTACGCCAAGACGCTCGGCCTCATCGGGGCGGGCAATATCGGCTCGATCGTCGCCGACCGGGCCAATGGCCTGAAGATGCGGGTGGTGGCCTATGACCCCTTCCTGTCGCCGGAGCGGGCGGTGGAGCTGGGCGTGGAAAAGGTCGAGCTGGACGAGCTTCTGGCGCGGGCGGAGGTCATCACCCTGCATACGCCCCTGACCGACAAGACCCGCAACATCCTCTCGCGCGAAGCCCTGGCCAAGACGCGCAAGGGCGTGATGATCGTGAACTGCGCGCGCGGCGGACTGGTGGACGAGGCGGCCCTGCGGGAGGGGCTGGAGTCCGGGCACATCGGCGGCGCCGCCATCGACGTCTTCGTGGAGGAGCCGGCTCGGGAAAACCCTCTGTTCGGAGCGCCCAACTTCATCGCGACCCCACACCTGGGCGCCTCCACCGAGGAGGCGCAGTTCAATGTCGCCCTGCAGGTGGCCGAACAGATGAGCGACTTCCTGGTGTCCGGCGCCGTGACCAACGCCCTCAACAGCCCCTCGATCACCGCTGACGAGGCGCCCAAGCTGCGCCCCTTCGTGGCCCTGGCGGAAAAGCTGGGAACCTTGGCCGGCCAGATGGTGGATGAGGGCCTCAAGGCCGTGGAGATCGCCTTCGAAGGTCACATTTCCGCGCTCAATCATCGCCCGCTCACCGCCGCCGCCCTGGCCGGGGTGCTGCGACCGATGCTGGCCGAGGTGAACCTCGTCTCCGCCCCTTCAGTGGCCCGGGAACGCGGCCTGACCGTGTCCGAGAGCCTGCAGGACACCTCGCCGATCTATGACAGCCTGATGCGTATCACCGTCGTCACCGACCTTGGCCGTCGCGCCTTCGCCGGCACGGTGATCGCGGGCGCGCCGCGCATCGTCGAGGTCAAGGGCATGGAGCTCGACGCCATGTTCGCCCCCTCCATGCTGTATGTGAACAATCTCGACCGGCCAGGCTTCATCGGCGCCCTGGGCGACCTTCTCGCCGGGGCGGGGATCAATATCGCCACCTTCAATCTCGGCCGCGTGGGGGCGGGCGACGACGCCATCGCGCTCGTCGGCGTCGATCAGGACCCCGACGCGGAGCTGATGACCCGCCTGCGGGCCCTGCCCCACGTCAAGGAGGCGCGGCATCTGCGGTTCTAGAGCGGATTTCGCACAGACGGAATCGCGATCGCAGTCGCCATCCGCTCTAGATTCAAACGTTTACGCGCCGTCTGACCGCCCAGACCGTTCCCATCTGGTCGGACGGCGCTCTAGCGCGCAGTCAAAGGCTCAGAACTGCGCGTGCAGGCGCAGGGCGAAGATCGAGGCGGGGCCCCGGTCGCGGTTGTAGCCGGGGTTGACGACCAGCTGGTAATCCAGCGCCGCGTCGAAGATCTTGCTGAGGGCGAAGTCGTAGTAGGTCTCGCCGATCCGCTCGCTGCCCGGATGGGGCAGCTTGCCATCCCCCACCAGCACCCCCAGCCCGCCATCGGCGAGGTAGGCGATCAGCTGGGGCGAGGCCAGATTGATCACGCCCGCGAGGCCCACCGTGTCCTGCGCCCGGCCCCAGGCGCGGCCCTTGAGCGAGAGCCCGCCCGACACGGTCTCATCCACGTCGGTGAATTCGTAGGCCTCATAACGACCGTCCGCCCAGCCCGCGCGCAGGAAGGCGCCCAGGTCGCCGGTGACCTCCTGTTGCCAATCGACGCTCACCCCGGGCCGGCTGGCGAGGCGACGGACCAGGGCCGTCGACGGCGCCCCGCCATTGGCCTGCGCATAGGCGATGGCGTCCGCATAGGTCCCCATCCGGCCCCGGCTGAGGAAGCCGGTGACGAGGATCTTCCCGGGGTGGGCGCCCAGGGCATAGCGCCGCTCCAGCTCGCCGATCAGCTGGTACTGATCGAAGCGGGTGTCGAGATAGGGGCCGTTGGGCACGTTTGAGAGCAGGAAGAACCCGCCCCTCACGGTCCAGGGACCGGTGTACCACTCCATCGCCGCGCCGGCGCTGTAGCCCCAGGCCTCGGCCGCATAGTCGAACGTCCCGGCGTCGATGATGGTCCAGTTGAGGAAGTCGCCCCGCGGATCGTGGGCGTAGGAATTGAGGTCGAAGACGCTGGTCACGGCGAACTTGCCGACCGTCACCACGAGGCGGTTCTGGGACACGGTCTGGGCCATCTGGCCGGCCTCGGCGTCGATCTGAACCTCCCCGCCGCCCAGGTCGATGGTCTGGCGGACGAAGAATTCGGGAAGGCGGAGATAGGGGGCCGCACGGCCGACCTTATAGGCCTCGCCGCTGGGAAATCCGGCCACGCCGAGCGTGTCGTCCAGACCAAACCCCTGATCGATTTCTGGCGCGATCCAGACCTCCGCGCCCGACCACAGCCGCACGCCCAGATCGACCGTGGCGTCCCAGGTCTCGCGCCCCATCGCCGCCGGGGTCAGGCTGTTGGTCCCCACATAGGGCGAGGAAAAGCTCGGATGGGCCTGTTCGGTAAAGGTGGTCTGGCCGTGAATGGCGAAACGGTCGAAGAGGCCTTGCAGAGGGCTGGCGGGAGCGGAGGCAACCGACGGGGCTTCCGCGGGATCCCCGTCGGCGTCAGGTCCCTCCGGCGCGGGCAAGACGACGGACGGCGCTTCGCCTTGCGCCCAACCGCGGGTCGGAAGGCCCAGAGCCGCGCCAAGCCCAAGCCCCAGGGCGGCGGAGACAAGCCAGATCGGAGGCGGACGACGGGCGATCATGGCGCCTTCATGCCCCCTTGAGGCGACAGGTTTACGAAGACCGCCAGAGGGTCAGGGACGGTCGCGGGGCCGAAATCCGCGTGGCCTCGCAGGTCTCGAACGCCTATGGTCCGGCGATGTCCCGGCTGGTATACCCCAGTAGGGTATATGTCAACGGAGGGCCGCCCTTGGCGCATGTGGCGAACGAGAAGACGCGGCTGTTGCATCGCTTGCGCCGGATCCGAGGTCAGCTTGAGGCGATCGAGCGGGCCGTGGAGCAGGATCTTGAATGCGCCCGCGTCCTGCAGCAGGCGACGGCCTGTCGTGGCGCCCTGGAGGGGTTCATCGCCGAGGTCATCGAGGACCATGTGCGCGAGCACATGATCGACCCCTCCGCGCCCGCCTCAGACCCCCGCGCCCAGGCGGCCGAAGACCTGGTGGGAATTCTGCGCACCTATCTGAGGTGAGGCCGCGCGCCGCGCCTTACCGGTATTAGGTTGCAAACTGGACCACGGTCCCGTTTCGAAAACCTCCGAACTACGGAAGCACATTCAATGCGTCCGAAGGCACGGCTTTAAGAGACAAACATGGGCCGTCTCTGCGCGGTCCGAGCTGTGAGCGCTTTATCAAGCCCTCGGTTGGCGATAGCACTCTTCGTCGGCACCGTTGAATGGGCCAACAGTAATCCATTCCCACCGATACTGTCCGGCTTCGTGATAGATTTTCAGTTGGGAACAAAATTCGCTACGGTGGCGAGGCGTACCAACAAACATATCATCATATTCAATCCATCCATAAAGCACAAATTGACGCAAACCGTCGGATATCTGCAATATGTCTGAAGACGATATCCTGGCGCCGCCTATATATTGTCTTTTACCAGGTCCTATAAATTGTTTTTGTGGTAAACCGGCGACGTTATTATCGGGAAAATCGAATTCAGATGGAATTCCGCCTTCGTTGAGAATATAATTCACTTGGGTGAGTCCTCGTGTAGCTGGGGTAAGACCGGTATTTTTCCACACCAGTTGGACGTCCCAGTATCCGATTGGCGAAATAATTACATTTATGCAATCAAGCGCAACATAAGCGCGAAGCTGTGTTTGAATAATGGCTGCATTTTGCCGGTAGAACAGCTCATTGCTTCTAACGGCGCTCTCTGCTGCTTCGGCGCTTCGTTTGGCTGCTTCCACGGACAATCTGGAAATGTCAACGGACGCTTTGAGGGTCTCGTGCTGATCTTCCGCACCAGCGGCGAGACGCCGTGTCTCAAGCCAGAGACCGATGGTCGAGAAGCCCAAAACTACAGCGAAGATACCAGATATGGCAGCGGAAATGGCCGCGATCCAATCCGCAACCTGGATCGGGTCGGCCGGGGCATGTTTCTGGGGTTCTTCGAAGGCCTCGCCGTTTTCGCTGTCGGCTTGGGACTGTGGCTTTACATGCGCCGATGGCGATGGTTGGGCATCGGGGTGGATTTGGGCGGTCTCTGTTGGGCGCTCTACTCGTTGTTTTGGCCCCTGTTGAGCTGGGGAGGCTAATGCGGGAACGCATAGGGGCGTTACAATTAACCCGGCTCGTACAGCCGCACGGAATGCGTTCCCACGGCCTTCATGGCGGCGAAATAAAACCACGCTGGAAACGCCCCTCGGTTGATCTTCACCGTCACTGACCCCTCGAATTCAGGCAAGCCCATTTCCTTGAGGCGTCGGGCCAATTCGAAATAGCCATCCCCAGCCCGTTTCAACTCTGCCTTGATGAGACGCTTGGCCGCGCGCCGCGCCTTACCGCGAATTAAGCTGATCCCTGGCCGGTTCGCGCCTAGCCTTCGTTCCAGGCTCAAGGCTGGCAGAGAGGGATCAGGGACATGCGCGTGCGGACCGCGGCCACAGGAAGGACTTTGAAGGCGCCCGGATGGGGGCGTCCTGGCGCGGGGCTGGCCTTGGCCGCGGGCCTGGCGACATCTGCTCTGGCGCTGGCGGGAGCCGCCCTGGCCGATCCCAGCTTGAAGATCGAGCACGCCGTGGCCCGTGTCACCGTCATCCCCGAGGACCGGACGGACGTCCAGGTCACCGTCACCCGGACCAACGCTCATTACCCCCTGCGCATCCATCAGGAGGGCGAGGAGACGGTCGTGGACGGCGATATCGGGTTTGGCTCGCCCCATTGCATGAGCCATTTTGGCCGCCAGATGGTCGGGGTGTTCGGCCGGCCGGCCATTAGCCTCGATGACATGCCGCAGATCGTCGTGCGGACGCCGAAGAAGGCCGTGGTCCGCGCCGGCGGCGCCGTCTTCGGGACCATTGGTCGCGGGGCCGGGGCCGATCTCGCCAATGCCGGCTGCGGCGACTGGACCGTAGCCAATCAGAACGGGCCGCTGCGCGCGGTCCTCGCCGGCTCAGGCGATCTGCGGGCGGGCGACGCAACCGCGGTGACGCTGGTTGTTTCCGGCTCGGCCGACACCCGGCTCCGGACCGCACATCAGGGCCTTGAGGCGAACGTCGCCGGCTCCGGGGACGTCCGCGCCGACGAGGTGGATGGCCCGCTCACCGCCCATGTGGACGGATCGGGCGATGTGCGCGTCCGTAACGGAGCGGTCAGCGCCATGACCGTGGCCGTGGCGGGCTCGGGCGATGTCATCTTTGGCGGCACGGCCCAATCCCTCGACGCCCATGTGGCCGGATCAGGGGATGTTCATGCCGGCCATGTGACCGGAGAGGTGAAGAAGTCGGTCGCCGGCTCGGGTGACGTCACCGTCGGCGATTAGGCGGCCCCGGGCGAACCGGTCGTCAGATCCGGCGGCGGACCGTCATAGCGGGCGCGGGGCCGGATCAAGGCACCGCTTCGCGCCTGCTCCAGGGCGTGGGCCGTCCAGCCGGCCGTGCGCGCCACGGCGAAGAGGATGAACGGCGCGTCCCGGGCAAGATCGAGGCTGCGGGCGAGGGCGGACAGGGCGAAATCCACATTGGCCGCATCGCCCCCGGCGCCGGCGGCGCTCATCGCCGCGTCGAGATCGGCATAGACCCGGGGTGGCGCGAACGCCCGCAGGAGCGCCCGGGCGCGCGGATCGCCCTCTGGATAGAGTGGATGGCCAAAACCCGGGGCGGACCGCCAGAAGGCGAGCCGCGCGGCCACCGCCTCATCCGGCCCCACGCGCCCAGCCTCCGCCGCCAGATCGGTCACCGCCTGATGCGCGCCGCCGTGGCGCGGGCCGCTGAGGGTCGCGAGCCCCGCCAGGACGCAGGCGGACAGGGACGCGCCGGTCGAGGCGGCGATCCGGGCGGCGAAGGTCGAGGGATTGAGCTCGTGGTCGGCCAGGAGCACGAGGGCCCGGCGGATCAGGTCCTGGCCCCTCGCCCCCAGCCCCCAGGCGCGACCGAGCCGTTCATGGACCGCGCCGCTCCCGGCTTCGCCGCAGACCGCGTCCACGACCTCATCGATCAAGGTGGCGGCGCGGACGCCGCGCGCAGGCTCCGGCGTCTCCAGCAGGGGCGCCTCGTCCGCCGCCCGGCGCGCAAGAGATGCGAACAGGCGCGCGCGCATGTCCGCGCCCCCGAGCGGCTGGGGACGGGCGCGGCTCGGCAGGCCGCAGGCGTCGTCGCCGCGCAGCCACCGCGCCACACCCTCGAAGGTCTCGGTTTCCGCCAGCAGGACCGCGTCGCGGCCGCGATAATAGAGCCGGCCATGGACGACCGTGCTGATGGCCGAGGGCAGAACCGGTTCGCCCCAGCCGATCGCCCCGGCGGCCACGTCCGCCGCCTTGCGCCCCCGGGTGCGGCGCCGCTGAAGAAGGGCGACATCCGCGGCGGCGTAGAGGGCCCGACGAGGGTCGCGGGCGTCCGGGGCCGAGCGGATCCGCCCCCGGCTGACATAGGCATAAAGGGTCTGGGACTTGATCCCCAGGCGGCGGCGGGCCTCGCCAGCGTCGATCCACTCGGTCATAAATATTGATTATATTGATCAACCTTGATTGGCGCCAGACATCGGCTCAAAGCGCGCCTCACCGGCCCTGATGGACCGCGACCTGACGAGGAGGACGAGGATGATCGAGGCCAGCGATGGACTGGAAGGCGTGATCGCCGCGCACACCGTGCTGTCGGAGGTGGACGGCGAGGCCGGGCGCCTGGTGATCCGGGGTCTGAGCCTCAGCGAGCTTGCGGGTGTCCGCAGCTATGAGTGGACGGCGCGACGGTTGTGGGACGGCTTTTTCGAGGCTCTGCCGGAGGATCTGACGGGGCCCCTGGGCCAGGCCCGTCTTGAAGTCTGGAGCGAGGTTGCCGCTCTCGATGGACCCCTGGCCAGACGGGAAACCCTGGAGATCGTCCGCGCCCTGCTCGCCCGCCTGGCCGATGGCGAGGATCTGGCGACCGCCCTGCGCCTGCTGGCCGCGCCGGCGGTGTTCACCGCGGCGGCGATCCGCGCGCGCCGCGGCGAGGCGGCGGTCGCCCCCGACCCCCGTCTAAGCCAGGCCGCGGACTTTCTGCGGATGCTGCATGGCGCGCCGGCGAACCCGGCCCAGGTCGACGCCCTGGAGGCCTATCTGGTCACCGTGATCGATCACGGCCTCAACGCCTCGACCTTCGCCGCGCGTGTCGCCGCCTCGACGCGGGCGGGCCTGACCTCGGCGGCCATTGCCGGCCTGTGCGCCCTCAAGGGCCCACTCCACGGAGGCGCCCCCGGGCCCGTGATCGAGATGCTCGACGCCATCGGGACGCCTGACAATGCGAGGCCCTGGCTTGAGGGGGCGCTGGCCCGGGGCGAGCGCCTGATGGGCTTTGGTCATCGGATCTACCGCGTCCGCGATCCCCGCGCCGACGCCCTGAAGGCCGCCGTGCGCCGCCTGATGCGCGCCCAGAACACCCCTGGCGGGCGCCTCCACCTGGCCGAAGCGGTCGAAGACGCGGCCCTGGCGATCCTGGCCGAGCGCAAGCCAGACCGCTCCCTCGCGACCAATGTCGAGTTCTACACCGCGCTGCTTCTCGGAGGGCTGGGCTTGCCCGCGGAGGCCTTCACCTGCCTGTTTGCGGCCGGGCGGATGGCCGGGTGGATCGCCCATGCGCGGGAACAGGTCCTCACAGGCCGCCTGATCCGGCCGCAGTCGCTCTATGTCGGACCCGCCCTGGAGCGCGTTGCGTTTGGACGGAGCCCACCTGGCGCATCGCAACGCGCTCAAGGACTCTAAGATCGAGCCCGATTCAGCGCTTTCGCGGAGTCCGCGAAAACGCTTCGTGCTCTGGCGGCCTGACCTTCCGCCCCGGGCCGTGGTTGGGCTTTGGCGTCGGGCGCGGTATCTAGGCGCTCGTGTCCCACGCCCGCCTCGATCTTAACGAGACCACGACCTGGACCCGGCGCCTGACCTGGCTGTCGGTGGGCGTCGCCGCGATCCTGACGGTGGTGAAGGTCTGGGCCTCCGTGCGCAGCGGCTCGGTCGCCGTCCTGGCCTCCGCCGCCGACTCGGCCATCGACCTGACGGCGTCCGGCGCCACCTTCCTGGCCGTGCGCTACGCCGCGGCGCCTCCAGACCGCGAGCACCGCTTCGGTCACGGCAAGATGGAGGCGTTGGCGAGCCTCCTGCAGGCGGCCCTGGTGGTCGTTTCCGCCGCGCTGATTGCTCAGGAGGCGGCGCACAGCCTGCGCGCCCACCGGATCATGACCGAGGAAGGTCTGGCCCTGGGGGTGATGGTCGTCTCCATGATTCTGACCACGATCCTGGTGACCGCCCAGACCCAGATCCTCAAGCGGGCCCATTCCGTCGCGGTTGCGGCCGACCGGGCGCACTACGCCACGGACCTGGGCTCCAACATCCTGGCCCTGGCAGGGGTGGCGGCGGCGACCAAGCTGCATCTGCCCGCCCTGGACGCGATCTCGGGCCTGCTGATCGCCGCGATCCTGGTCTGGAGCGCGGTCAGCATCTATCGTCAGGCCTCCGACCAGCTGCTCGACCACGAACTTCCCGAACCGGACCGGCAGAGGATCATCAGCCTGGCCCTCGAGGATCCGGCCATGGGCGATGTGCATCAGCTTCGCACGCGCTCCGCCGGACCGGTGACCCATATCCAGTTTCACGCGACGCTCGACCCGGGCCTCAGCCTGGAGGCGGCGCACAGGATCATGATTGCCGCGGAGACCCGCATTCTGAAGGCCTTTCCCGCGGCCGATATTCTGATCCACCCCGATCCGCGTGGCCGGGCGGAGCCGCATCCCGGGGTGCTCGGCGGGGCGGAGGCGCACATGGAGGACAGCCTGGTCTAAGTCGCGCGAGCCATCGCCGCGCGAGCGATTCCGCGGCGTCACGGCCTGAACCTCAGACCACGGCTTTGTCGCGGCCCTCGAATATGGCTATAGCCCGATAGCGTCATGAGCGTTGTTCGGACCCTGCATCACTTTCCGCTCGACCCGGCCTCGCGCCAGGTCCGGCTGTCGCTGGGCGAGAAGCGTCTGGTGTTCGAGGACGTGCTTGTCCGCTACTGGGAGCAGCCCAAGGCCTTCACGGCTCTCAACCCCTCGGGACTGACGCCGGTTCTGGTCGAGAAGACGGGCGAAGGCCAGGTGGTGGTCTGCGAGGCCCGGGCGATTCTCGAACATCTGGAGGAGACCGCGCCCTCCCCGGACCTCCTGGGCTCCAGACCGGCGGACCGCGCCGAAACCCGGCGGCTGCTGCAATGGTTCGACCGCAAGTTCGACAACGAGGTCAACGCCTACCTCCTGCATGAGAAGCTGGAGAAGCGGCTGCTCAAGCTCGGGGCCCCGGATCTCTACAATATGCGCCAGGGCCGCGACGCCCTGCGCGAACATCTCGTCTACATGGAAAAGCTGCTTCAGACGCGGGACTGGCTGGCCGGCCGGCGTTTGAGCCTCGCCGACTTCGCCGCCGCCGCCAACATCTCGGTGGTCGACTATTTCGGCGATGTGCCCTGGCGGGAGTTTCCAGCGGTCAAGACCTGGTACATGCGCATCAAGTCTCGCCCCGCCTTTAGGCCCCTGCTGGCCGACCGCTGGCCGGGCCTCGCTCCCGCGAGCTTCTATGACGACCTCGACTTCTGAGGCGGCCCCGCAAGACACCCCCCGCGATATCGCCCTCAAGATCGCCGGGCGCCTCCCCCTCTGGGCCCGGGACGCGGGGTTCGATGTCTGCGGTGTGGCCGCCCTGACCCCAGGCGGAGGCGCAGACGAGTCCTGGCCGGCCGCCGCGCGCCTCGCCCGGTTTGTCGAGCTGGGCCGTCACGGCGACATGGCCTGGATGGCGAGCACGGCGCAGAGGCGCGCCCACCCCCGCGCCCTATGGCCCAACGCCCGCAGCGCGATTGTCCTTGGCCTCAACTACGGCCCGGAAAGCGACCCGCTGGCGGGTCTGGCGGCGCGGGCGCAGGGCGTGATCTCGGTCTATGCTCAGGGCCGCGACTATCACGATCTGATCAAGGGGAGGCTGAAGGCCCTGGCCGGCCGGATCGCCCGGGCGGGCGAGGCCGAGGTCAAGGTGTTCGTCGACACCGCGCCCCTGATGGAAAAGCCTCTGGCCGCCGCCGCGGGCCTGGGTTGGCAGGGCAAGCACACCAATCTGGTCTCGCGGGCGTTCGGGTCCTGGCTGTTTCTCGGCGCCATTCTCACCGATCTCGCCCTTCCGGCCAGCGCGGCGGAGACCGACCACTGCGGCGCCTGCCGCGCCTGCCTGGACATCTGTCCGACCAAGGCTTTTCCCGCGCCCTATCAGCTCGATGCGCGGCGCTGCATTTCCTATCTGACGATCGAGCACGCCGGGCCTGTCCCGGAGGCGCTGCGCCCCGCGCTCGGCAACCGCATTTATGGCTGCGACGACTGCCTCGCCGTCTGCCCCTGGAACAAGTTCGCCCAGGCGGCCCGGGAGAGCGCGCTGCAGCCTCGACCGGCGCTTGCCGGCCCGGCCCTCGAAGCGCTGGCGGCGCTCGACGACGCGACCTTCCGGGCCCTGTTCTCGGCCAATCCGGTCAAGCGCATTGGTCGCAACCGCTTCGTGCGCAACGTCCTCTACGCCATCGGCAATTCCGGCCTGGCCAGGCTTGGAAAGGCCGCCCGGGGGCGGCTGGATGACGCCGATGAAACGGTGCGCGAGGCGGCGCGCTGGGCCCTGGAGCGGATTGCGGGCGCATCCCGTCCCCCAAAGGAGAGCTCATCGGTCTAGATGTGGGGGCGCAACCGCTTGTCCCGGATGAGGCTCAGACGACCTTGGGCGGGTAACCGTTCTCCGCCAGGGCGTCCATGATCTCCTGGGTATGCTGGGCGTCGCGGGTCTCGATCATGATGTCGAACTCCGCCCCCTTGGCCGGCACGTCCAGGGCCAGGCGGTTGTGCGCGACCTCGAGGATGTTGCCGCCGAGCGCGCCGATGGTGGCCGAAACCGTGGCGAGGAGGCCGGGCCGGTCGTCGCCGACAATGCGCAGGGAGACGAGCCTCTGGGCCCGCACCAGCTCGCGGCTGAGCACCGAGGCCAGAAGGCGCGCATCGATATTGCCGCCGCTGATGATCAGGCCGCACTTCTTGCCGCGGAAGCGTTCCGGATAGGCGAGCAGGGCCGCCAGGGACGCGGCCCCAGCGCCTTCGGCGACCGTCTTTTCAACGTTGCAGTAGAGGGCCACGGCGCGCTCGAAATAGGGCTCCTCCAGCAGCAGCACCTCGTCGATCAGCGGCCGCGCCACGGCGTAGGTCAGATTGCCCACGGCGCGCACGGCGATGCCTTCGGCGATGGTCTGGCCGCCGCACGGCGCGTTCAGCCCGCGCATCCGCCCGGTGAAGGAGGGATACATGGCCGGCTCCACGCCGATGACGTGGATGTCGGGCTTGAGCGCCTTGGCCGCTGTGGCGACGCCGCTGATCAGGCCGCCGCCGCCGATCGGCACCGGCAGGACCTCCAGGTCCGGAGCATCCTCCAGCATCTCCAGGGCCACGGTGCCCTGGCCGGCCATCACCGCCGGGTCGTCGAAGGGATGCACGAAGGTGAGGCCCCGCGCCTCGCACAGGCGCCGCGCCACCTCGTAGGCGGCGTCGAAGCCATCGCCCTCGACCACAACCTCGGCGCCGAACTCCTGGGTCTGCTGCACCTTCACATTCGGGGTGCCCCGGGGCATGACGATGGTCACCGGCACGCCGAGCCGCTCGCCGTGATAGGCCAGGCCCTGGGCGTGATTGCCGGCCGAGGCGGCGATGACGCCGCGCCTCCGCTCCTCCTCGCTCAGCAGGGACAGACGGTTGAGCGCCCCGCGCTCCTTGTAGGCGGCGGTGAATTGCAGGTTCTCGAACTTCACCCAGACCTCGGCCCCGGTAATCCGCGACAGGGTGCGCGAGGGCCGGCAAGGCGTGCGCTCCACATGTCCGGCGATTCGCTGGGCGGCGGCCTGAATGTCTTCGAGGGTCAGGGTCATGACGCCCCCTCCCTAGCCATAGGGAAAGCCGGGGGTGAACCCCAAAAGCGCCCTCAGGGCCGCCGGGAGGGCCAACCGGTCGCTAGGCGACGCCCGCACGCAACAGGTCGTGCATGTGCACCGCCCCCACCAGGCGTTGCGCCTCACAGACGAACATCAGGAGGATCGGCCGTGGTCGCTCGGTCATCAACCGCACGGCCTCCGACGCCAGGAGCCCGGGCGCCACAAAGACGGGCGTGCGGGACATATAGGCGCTGACCGGCTCGTCCAGGGCGGCCGTGGGCAAGGCGCGGCGCAGGTCCCCGTCGGTGAAGGCGCCGGTTAGTCGTCCTTGCGCGTCCACCACCGCCGCGCCGCCCAGGCGCCCCCGCGTCATCTCGACAATGGCTTCGGACAGGGTGCTCGTCTCGAGAAGGCGCGGCACGTCCGCGCCGGTCATCATCACGTCGGACACCCTCACCAGGCGGGCGCCCAGCTTGCCCCCCGGGTGGAAGGCGCGGAAATCATCGGCCGAGAAGCCGCGGCCCTCCATCAGGGCGATGGCGAGGGCGTCGCCCAGCGCCATTTGCATGGCCGTGGAGGTGGTGGGGGCCAGCCCGATGGGGCAGGCCTCGGGCGTGTGCGGCAGGATCAGGGCCAGGTCGGCGGCCTTGGCCAGGGCGCTCTGGCGCTCGGCGGTGATCGCGATCAGCGGAACGCCCAGGCGCTTGGCGTGGCTGATCACGTCCCGCAGTTCCGGCGCCTCGCCCGACCAGGACAGAGCCAGGAGCAGATCCTGGCGGGCGATCATGCCGAGGTCCCCGTGACTGGCCTCGGCCGGGTGCAGGAACAGGGCTGGCGTCCCGGTGGAGGCGAGGGTTGCGGCGATCTTTCGGGCCACATGCCCGCTCTTGCCCATGCCCGAGACCACCACCCGTCCGGGGATCTCGGCGATCTGGCGCACGGCGGCGGTAAAGCTGGCCGCGAGGCCGTTCTCCAGGGCTCGGGCAAGGGCCTCCAGCCCGGCCAACTCGGCTCGCACGGCGGCAACCGCCGAGCGGGTCACGGGATCAACGGCATGACGGGCTTGGGTCAAAGGGCTCTCGGGCTCAAAGGGACGGCGACCTGTCCCCACGTCTCGCCTCACATCCCTGTCATAATCCGGCGCACGCCCGGCGAGAAGGCCGGTTCGGCCGCGCGGCTGAAATGATACGAAACAGGGTGTGTCTGGCGCACGGACGCGACGCGCCCTAAGCGCAAATCATGATCCCTTTCATCGACCTGGCCGCCCAGCAGGCGCGACTGAAGCCGCGAATCGAGGCGGCCATCGCCCGGGTCCTGGCCCACGGGGCCTATGTCATGGGCCCGGAGGTGGCGGAGTTCGAACAGCGCCTGGCGGCCTTTTGCGGCGCCCGCCTGGCTCTGAGCTGCGCCAACGGCACCGACGCGCTGGCCCTGCCCCTGATGGCCTGGGAGGTCGGCGCGGGCGACGCGGTGTTCTGTCCGGCCTTCACCTTCGCCGCCACGCCCGAGGTCGCGCCGTGGTTCGGGGCCGAGCCGGTGTTCGTCGATATCGATCCGGCGACCTACACCCTCGATCCAGACCATCTGGAGGCGGCGATCGAGGCGATCCTGGCGGAGGGCCGCCTGCGGCCTCGCGTGGTGATCGCGGTCGACCTCTTCGGCCAGCCGGCGAACTATCCACGCCTGTCAGAGATCTGCCGGCGCCACGGTCTCAAGCTGATCGCCGATTCCGCCCAGGGTTTTGGCTGCACCCTCAATGGCCAGCATCCCATCGCCTGGGCTGATGTGGTCACCACCAGCTTCTTTCCGGCCAAGCCGCTGGGCGCGTATGGCGACGGCGGGGCGGTGCTGCTGAATGATGCGGACCTTTGGGAGCGGATGGACTCCCTGCGCATCCACGGCAAGGCCACGCCCTCGGACGGCCGGCTGGACCCGCACGACCCGAAATATATCAATGCCCGGATCGGCATGAATTCGCGCCTCGACACGATCCAGGCGGCGATCCTTCTGGAGAAGCTGGCGGTATTCGAGGACGAGATCGCCCGGCGCCAGACCATCGCCGCGCGCTATGGCGAGGCCCTGACGGGGCTGTGCCTGCAAACGCCCAGGGTGATCGAAGGCGGCGTCAGCACCTGGGCGCAATACGTCGTGGAGCACCGCGACCGCGACGGCCTCGCCTTGCACCTCAAGGCCGCCGGCGTGCCCACCGCGGTCTATTATCCCGTGCCCATGCACCTGCAGCGTCCCTATGCCGGATTCGCCCGGGGGCCTGGCGGCCTGCCCGTCTCAGAGGCCAAGGCCGATCGCGTCATCGCCCTGCCCATGCATGCCTATCTGACGCCGGCGGTGCAGGACGACATCGTCGAGGCGGTGCGCGGCTACAACGGCTAAGGCGCGGGGACGCCGGCCGACGGACCGCGCTCGATCCGCGCCAGCAGGGCGTGCAGGCTGGCGAGGTCGTCGGCTTCGCCGGCGGGTTTGTCCCAGCGGATGCGGTGGATGCGTGGAAAACGCATGGCGAGGCCCGCCTTGTGCCGGCTCGATCGTTGAAGCCCCTCAAACGCGACCTCCAGGACCAGGCCGAAATCCGGCGTGGCGCGCACCTGGCGCAAGGGCCCGAACCGGGCCTCGGTATGCTCGCGAACAAAGGCGTCCAGGGCTTTGAGCTCGGCGTCGGTAAAGCCGAAATAGGCCTTGCCCACGGGGGCCAGGACCCGGCCCCCGCCCGGGCTTTGGGTCCACACGCCGAAGGTGAAGTCGGAATAGTAGCTGGAGCGCTTGCCGTGCCCGCGCTGGGCATAGAGGAGAACGGCGTCGATCAGGAACGGATCGCGCTTCCACTTGAACCAGGGCCCGCGCGGACGCCCCGCCAGATAGGGCGCATCCCAGCGCTTGAGCATCAGGCCCTCGGCCTTGGCCGCCTCGCCCTCCGGCGGCGCGCCCCGCAGGGCGGCCAGATCCCGCCAGCTTGTAAAGGGCACCAGGGGGGAGAGGTCGAGGCGTGCGCAGGTCCGCCCCGTCAACAGGCGCTCCAGGCGCACCCGGCGTTCGGCGAAGGCCAGACCGCGCAAGTCGCCCGTCTCATCCGCCAGGATGTCATAGGCGCGCAGACCCGCAGGCCGGTCGGCCATCAGGGCGCGGCTGGGGACCTTGCGATTCAGCCGGGTCTGCAGCTCGGCGAAGGTCCCGGCGCGGCCCTCCCGCAAAACCAGCAGCTCGCCATCGATGACCCCTTCGAACGCGAGGGCGTCGAGCAGGTCGGGAAAGGCTCCGGAAATGGCGTCGCCGGTGCGGCTATAGATCTCCCGCCGGCCGCCCTCGCTGACGACCTGGACCCGGATCCCGTCCCACTTCCACTCGGCGGCATAGTCTTCGGGCCTCAGGCTCGCCAGATCACGGGTCTCGTCCAGAGGCTGGGCCAGCATGACCGGGCGAAAGCGGCCCGGCGCCTCAGCCCGCGGCGGCGCGCCGCGCCCCTCAAGCCAGGCAAAGAGATCGAGATAGGGCGGACGGAGGCCGGCCCAGATCTCCTCCACGGCGGTGGCCTCGATTCCGCCCAGCTGCGCCAGGGCCTGCCGCGCCAGCGCGGCCGAGACCCCGACCCGCAGACCGCCGGTGATCAGCTTCAGGAGGGCCCAGCGGCCGGTGGCGTCGAGCCGGTCAAGCCAGGCCTCCACCCGGGCCTGGGCCTCGCCGCGACCCGAGCCGGCCAGCGCCTCGACCACCTCGGACAGGGCCGGCGTCGCCGCGCCCGTCACCGCGCCCGGGGCCGGGTTCGGGGCCGCGTTCGGGGCGGGCCAGATCAGGGCCGCCGTCTCAGCCAGATCGCCGACAAAGTCATAGGACCAGGCGAACAGGGCTGGATCGACCCGCGCCTCGGCGGCCCGCCGGATCGCCTGAGCCTTGACGTGCGGAAAGTCGAGCGCGCCGGTCAGGGCGGCCAGGGCGTAGCCGCGATCGGGGTCGGGGGTCGCGGCGAAATGGGCCTGAAGCAAGGCCAGCTTCCCCCGACGCGAGGGGGTGAAGGCGAGACGGTCCAGGAGCGCGGCGAAGGCGGAGAGGCTCATTCGCCCTCCTCGTCATAACCGACCATGGCGAGCGCACGGGCCTTCTGGCCATGAAGCTCGCACCAGCGCAGCAGGGCCTCCTCGCGGCCGTGGGTGATCCAAACCTCCTCGGGGCGCAGCTCGGCCAGGGTGGCGGTGAGTTCATCCCAGTCGGCGTGGTCGGAGACGATCAGGGGCAGCTCGACGCCGCGTTGGCGCGCCCGGGCCCGCACACCCATCCAGCCCGAAGCGACCGCGGTGAGCGGATCGGGAAATCGCCGGCGCCAGGGCGTGGTCAAAGCGCCGGGCGGGGCCAGGGAGATGACGCCGGCCAGGGCCTCGCGGCTGAGGCCGGACACCGGCTCCAGCGGCCCCAGTTCGACGCCAAAGCGCGCATACAGGGCGTTCAGACGCTCCAGCGCTCCATGGACGGCGATGGGCGCCTCATGGCCGGCCTGGCGCAGAAGGGCGATCAGACGCTGCGCCTTGCCCAGCGCATAGGCGCCCACCAGCACGGCGCGCCCGGGCGCCTCGGCCCGCGCGGCCAGCAGCCGGGCGATCTCGACCTCCGCCGGGGGGTGGCGAAACACGGGCAGGCCGAAGGTCGCCTCGGTGACGAAGACATGGCACGGGACCGGCTCGAAGGGGGCGCAGGTCGGGTCGCGGCGGCGCTTGTAGTCCCCGGACACCACCAGGGTCAGGCCCCGATAGCGGATCGCCGCCTGGGCGGAGCCCAGCACATGCCCGGCCGGGTGCAGGGTGATCTCCACCCCATCGCGTGTGAAGGTCTCGCCATAGGCCAGCGGCTGGACCGACCCGGCGAAGTCGGCGCCATAGCGTTCGGCCATGATCGCCAGGGTCTGCGGCGTGGCGGCCACCGCGCCGTGACCCGGCCGGGCATGGTCCGCGTGTCCGTGGGTGATGACCGCACGGTCCACAGGCGTGATCGGGTCGATATAGAGGTCGGCCGGCGGGCAATAGAGCCCGGCGGGGCGCGGGACCAGGACAGAGGCGGGCCGGACCATCCCCTGGCATATAGGCGCGCGGCCGCTTTTGTCTCTATAAGCCCGAGGGTGACCGATCCCCGCGCGATTTCCCAGCCTTCGATCCCGACGGATCTCGCCGAGCGGATGGCCCGCTCCACGCCGCAGTCGGCGGCCCTGGGCCTGCGCGCCGTGGCCGTGGGCCCGGACTGGGCGATCATGGCGGCGCCCTGGCGGGCGGATCTGGTGGGCGATCCAGAAAGCGGGATCATCGCCGGGGGCGTGGTCACCACACTGCTCGACCAGACCTGCGGCCTTGCGGTCTCGTCCAAGGCGCACAGCGAGGGCCGGCTCACCGGCCTCGCCACCCTCGATCTACGCATCGACTATATGCGCGGGGCCGAGCCGGGGAAGGAGATCTTCGCCCGGGCGCACTGCTACCGTCTGACCCGATCCATCGGCTTTGTCCGGGCGGCGGCCTATGAACACGACGAGGCCGATCCCGTCGCCACCGCCCAGGCGGCCTTCGCCCTGACCGCCGCGCCCAGCGGCCAGGCCCGTTCATGAGCGAAGACCACGGCGTCCGCCTCGCCGCCCTTCTGGAGCGGGTGCCCTATATGGGCTTTCTGGGCATGCGCGCCGAACTGGCGGGGGACGAGATGACGGCGATCCTGCCGTTTCAGCCCAGGCTGATCGGCAACACCGTGCTGCCGGCCCTGCATGGCGGGGTGATCGGCGCGTTCCTGGAGATGACCGCCGTCTGCCAGTTGTGGCTGCACGCCCCTGAGAAGCGCCTGCCGCGCACCATCGATGTGACCATCGAATATCTCCGCTCCGGCCGCCCGGTGACCACCTATGCCCGGGCCGATGTGCGCAAGGTGGGCCGCCGGATCGCCAATGTGCACGTCGAGGCCTGGCAGGACGCCCGCGACAAGCCGGTGGCCGCCCTTCGCGGGCACTTCATGCTCGGCGACGCGCTAGACAAGGCGGACCTGGAGGCAAACCGATGACGCGCCCCCTGCCCGATCCCCCAAGCCTCGCCCCGACCCTGACGACCCCGCGCCTGACCCTCAGCGGCCATGGCCTCGCCGATTTCGCTGACAGCTTCGCCCTCTGGTCGAATCCCGACGTGGTGCGTTTCATCGGCGGCGTTCCCTCCACCGAGGAAGAGGTCTGGACCCGGCTGATCCGCCATCGCGGCATGTGGGCCCTGTTCGGCTTTGGCGGTTTCGCCATCCGCGAGACGGCCAGCGGCGCCTTCGTGGGCGAGGCGGGACTGATGCGGTTGAAGCGAGCCATCACCCCGCCCCTGGGCGCCGATCCGGAAGCCGGCTGGGCGCTGATGCCCTGGGCGCACGGCAAGGGCTATGCCCGCGAGGCCATGGAAGCGATCCTCGCCTGGACCGATCAGACCCTCGGCGC
>DAIDGR010000070.1 GCA_027452265.1 Caulobacteraceae bacterium | reverse complement strand
CGGCCAATGCGGCTCAGGCCCGCCAGGCCCTTCGTCAGTTGGAGGGCGCCCTTGGGCAGAAACACCAGGCCTGGCGAGACAAGCTCATCGACCTGCTGGCGAGGCTCGAAGCGTTGGTGGATTTTCCCGAGGACCTCGTCGACTCTGCGCTCGAAGGGGTGAGCGGGAGCCTCACCGCGCTGAGGGACGAACTGGTCGAAGCCTTGGGTGACGGCAGGCGAGGGCGCGCCGTGCGGGAGGGCTATCGGGTCGCCCTCGTCGGCCCACCAAATGCAGGAAAAAGCAGTCTTTTCAACGCATTGACGGGTCGCGATACGGCGATCGTGACCGATGTACCAGGCACCACGCGGGACATCATTGAAGCCGAGCTGGAGATGGCCGGATTCCAGGTCCGCCTGGCTGACACCGCCGGCCTGAGATCAACGGGTGACGTTGTCGAGGCTGAGGGCGTAAGGCGCGCGCGCGCCTGGGCGGCTGACGCCGAGACGCGTCTGTGGGTAATCGATCCTTCCGACCGCAAGGAAACGTGGCGTGACGATCTGGCCCTGTGGTCGGAGGGGGACCTTCTGATTCTGCACAAGGCCGACCAAGGTGTTATGGGCGCCCACGGTGCGATAGAGGAAGCCCGGGCTCGGGGCCTCGATGTGATGTCTCACTCCACGCATGAATCGGGCGCGGGCGCGGTCAGGCTATGGTTGGAGGACAGGGTCGTGGCCATGCTCGGCTCGGGCGAATTTCCAGCGGCCACGCGGCGGCGTCATGAAGCGTGCCTGTCGGAGGCGATCACGGGCCTGGAGCGCGCGGCGGCGGAGCTGGATGAACCGGAGCTCGCCGCCGAGGACGTGAGACTGGCGGCGAGGGCCTTGGCGCAAGTGGCGGGACGGGTGGCGACAGAAGACGTGCTCGACCGGGTGTTCGCCGCCTTCTGTATTGGAAAGTGAGCTGTTTCACGTGAAACACAGCGCCTCGACCCGATCCGGCGGATCGGCTAAGGCGAAGCCGCGCGCGGTCGACGCGCGAAGCGTTTCTTGAGCGAGCCCAGATCTTGGACACGCGGTTTGATGTGATCGTCATTGGCGGCGGCCATGCCGGCTGCGAAGCGGCTGCGGCTGCGGCGCGGCTTGGCGCCCGCACCCTGCTTTTGACCCATCGGATCGAGACCATCGGGGAGATGTCCTGCAATCCAGCCATGGGCGGGGTCGGCAAGGGACATCTGGTTCGCGAAATCGACGCCCTGGATGGGCTGATGGGCCGCGTCGCGGACGCCGCCGGAATCCAATACCGGCTACTCAACGCGTCACGAGGCGCGGCGGTACGGGGCCCTCGGGCGCAGATGGACCGCGCACTCTACCGCGCCGCCATGCAGTCGGAGCTGGCCGCCACCCCGGGTCTGGAGATACGGGCGGCTGCCGTTGAGGATCTTCGGGTCGAGGACGGTCGGGTGACGGGGGTGGTGACGGCGCAGGGAGAGGTTGTCGCGGCGACCGCCGTCGTCCTGACGACCGGGACGTTTCTGAAGGGCATGATTTTTCAGGGCGAATGGCGTCAGCCGGCGGGCCGCCATGGCGAAGCGCCCGCGCTTGGCCTGTCTGATCGGCTCTACGCCCTGGGACTGGACATGGGTCGTCTGAAGACGGGGACGCCGGCGCGACTCGTGGGGCGGACCATTGACTGGGACGCGATAGGGTCTCAGCCGGGCGATACCCATCCGGTCCCGCTGTCGTTCATGACCTCGGTGATCACCCGGCCCCAGGTGGCTTGCGGGGTGACCGCGACCAATTCCAAGACCCATCAGATCATCGCCGAGCGTCTCGAGGAGTCCGCCGTCTATGGCGGGCGCGCCAGCGGAGCAGGACCGCGCTACTGTCCCTCAATCGAGGACAAGGTCGTGCGCTTCGCCGAACGCGACAGCCACCAAGTCTTCTTAGAGCCCGAGGGACTTGAGGACGATACGGTCTATCCCAACGGCATCTCCACGTCCCTGTCGATTGAAACTCAGGATCGCTTCCTGCGGACCCTTCCCGGCCTGGAGCGGGTTAAGGTCGCTCGTTACGGCTACGCCATCGAGTACGATTATGTGGATCCCCGGGAGCTTGAGCCGAGCCTGGAGGTCAAGCGGCTCCCGGGCCTGTTTCTCGCGGGTCAGATCAACGGCACGACGGGTTATGAGGAGGCGGCGGCGCAAGGCCTTGCCGCCGGCCTGAACGCCGCACGCCTGGCGGGGGGACAGGATTCCGTCGTGTTTGGACGCGATGAGGCCTATATCGGCGTCTTGATCGACGATCTGGTGACCCATGGGGTCAGCGAACCCTATCGCATGTTCACCAGCCGCGCGGAGTATCGCCTGCGCCTTAGGGCTGACAATGCCGATCAGAGACTGACCGCCCGCGGCGCCGCCCTGGGTCTGGTGGGATCCGAGCGGGCAGCGGCGTTTGCGCGAAAGGCCCAGGCCCTGGAGGGTGCGCGCGCACGGGCCCGCGAGCTTTCCCTGACCCGCGCGGAGATGACCCGGCGGGGCTTCCGCGCCTCGGCCGACGGGGCCCGTCGCGATGTCTTTCAGCTGCTGTCCCTCCCGGGGGTGGGGTTCGACGATCTTGCGGCGATCTGGCCCGAATTGGCCGGCTGGGATCGCGCGGTCCGCGAACAGATCGAGATTGAGGCCAGCTATCGTGGCTATCTCGATCGCCAGGACGCCGACATTGCCCGGTTCCGGCGGGATGAAGACCTGGTCTTGCCCGAGACCCTGGATTTCAGCGCACTGGGCGGGCTTTCGGCTGAGGCGCGTGAGAAACTCACCCGCGTGCGACCGCGCACACTGGGTCAGGCCGGACGCATCGAAGGGGTGACTCCGGGCGCCCTCATGGCTCTCCTTGCCTATGTCCGCCGTCACGCCGCCTGACCTTGGCGACCTGCCCGCGGGGTTCGCCTCCACCGTGGGTTGGTCCGACGCGGCGCAGGAGCGCCTCGCCCATCTGGGAGAGCGGTTGGTCGAGGCGAATGCGCGGATGAATCTCGTGGGCGCCGCCACGGTGAGCGCCTATTGGAGGCGTCATGTGCTCGATAGCGCCCAGCTGCTCTGGTACGCCCCGCAGGCCCGGATATGGGCCGACATTGGCTCGGGCGGCGGCTTTCCCGGCCTGGTTCTCGGCGCGCTGCTCAAGGACAGGGAGGGCGCGCGGGTGCACCTGATCGAGAGCATCGGTAAGAAATGCGCCTTCCTCCGGGCGGCCTCGGAAGCGTTGGACCTGCCGTGCGAGGTCCACGAGGCCCGTGCGGAGACGCTCAAACTGAAGGTGGAGGCGGTCACCGCGCGGGCCTGCGCGCCGCTGGATCGTCTGCTCGGCTATGCGCAGGGCCTGCTAACGGGCGGCGCCCGCGGATTGTTCCTGAAGGGCGAACGGGTCGAGGACGAAATCGCGGTCGCCCGCCGGTCTTGGCGTTTCACGGAAACGGTTTGGCCAAGCCTGAGCGACCCTCGCGGGCGAGTCCTTGAGATCGCGGGAGGCGTTCATGGCCGGCCCTAAGCCGCGTGTCCTTGCTGTGGCCAATCAAAAGGGCGGCGTCGGCAAGACGACGACGGCCATCAACCTCGGAACAGCGCTCGCGGCGGTCGGGCAGAGGGTGCTTCTGATCGATTCCGATCCCCAGGGGAACGCCTCCACCGGCCTGGGTGTCCCGCCCCAGAAGCGGCGGCGGACGCTCTACGACGTGTTGATGGAAGGTGTCGGCGTGGGCGACGCCATCGTCGCCACGGATGTGCCGGGCCTGTCATTGTTGCCATCCGACTCGGATCTGTCGGGGATCGAGTTGGAGCTTGGACGCACGCCCCGGCGGGCTCATCGCCTGTCGGACGCCATTGCCGCCAATCAGGGTGTGGCGCCCTTCGACTATGTCCTGATCGACTGTCCGCCGTCGCTGAACCTGCTGACGGTGAACGCCTTGACGGCCGCGAACGCGATCCTGGTTCCGCTGCAATGCGAGTTCTTTGCCTTGGAGGGCCTTAGTCAGCTCCTGCGGACGGTGGAGCAGGTCCGGCAAACGCTCAATCCGCATCTGGAGATCCAGGGTGTCGTTCTGACCATGTTCGATCGCCGAAACAGCCTCTCGGGCCAGGTCGCGCGGGACGTGCGCAACTATCTGAAAGATAAGGTCTATGACACCGTAATTCCACGAAATGTGCGGGTCTCGGAAGCGCCGTCCTTTGGCAAGCCGGCGCTGATCTATGATCTGCACTGCGCCGGCAGCCGGGCCTATCTCGACCTGGCCCGGGAATTGATCGGCCGGGAGCGGCGAGCCGGGGTCGCACTCGCGTCTGGAGGGGAGACGAGAACCGATGGTTGAGACGCGGCGGGGACTTGGGCGCGGCCTCTCGGCGCTCCTCGAGGAGACGGAAGGTCCCCTGACGCCGGAACGTCGCGCCGAGCTCGGCGTGTTCGAACTTCCGATCGAAAAGCTTTGGCCCAATCCGGACCAGCCCAGGAAGCGCTTTGACCCGGAGCTCCTGGAGGAATTGTCCCAGTCGATCCGTCAACGGGGCATGATTCAGCCCATCCTGGCCCGGCCTCATCCAGACCATGCGGGGGATTATCAGATCGTCGCCGGCGAACGGCGTTGGCGGGCGGCGCAAATGGCCGAGCTGCGGACCGTTCCGGTGGTCGAGCGGGCCCTCACGAGCCTTGAGGTGATGGAAATCGCCCTGATCGAGAACCTGCAGAGGGCGGATCTCGATCCCTTGGAGGAGGGGCGGGCCTATCAGATGATGATGCGCGAATTTGACCGGAGCGCCGAAGAAGTGGCCCAGGCGGTGGGGCGGAGCCGCAGCCACGTCGCCAATACGGTCCGCCTGTTGCGGTTGCCGGAGCCCATCCTGGCGCACCTTGCCGCCGGTCGGCTTACCGCGGGGCACGCCCGCGCGCTGTTGGACCGGGACGATGCCCCCGTCCTGGCGGAGCGGATCGTGCGCGAGGGTCTGAACGTGCGTCAGACGGAGGCCTTGGCGGCGCGGCGCGAACCCAGGCCGGACGCCGCGCGACCGCGAGGCGGGAAGGACGCGGACACGGCGGCTCTCGAGAGCGATCTCTCTGAGATGCTCGGCCTGCCGGTCGAAATCCGGGACAAGGCCGGGGCCGGTGTGCTGAGCGTACGCTACGCCAGTCTGGAGCAGCTGGACGAGATTTGCCGTCGGTTGTCGACCCGGCCGGGTCGCGCCAACTGAGGACAGGCGATTTATCCTCGATATCAGAGGGTTATAGCCCGAGACGGCGAGCTTGGGCGGCGATCTCGAAGGCCAGGTGTTCGGCCAGAAGCCGGTCAGGCGCCCCCGAGGCCTTGCAGGCGGCGTCCGTGACGAGGATCGCGGACTGGGCGGTCGCCAGGGCCGCTTCGGTCCAGGCGCCGGACTGACGCACGAATTCCCGCTCGATCTTCCAGAATAC
>DAIDGR010000069.1 GCA_027452265.1 Caulobacteraceae bacterium | reverse complement strand
GTCATGAGCGAGTCTGACAAGAAGACCATCATGACCTACCTGCCGTACGGCCTTTGAATTCGGTCCGGTTGAGGAGCTGATCGCACATGGCACGCGTGAAAAGGGGCGTTGTCGCCCACGCCAAGCACAAGAAGGTTCTGGAGCAGGCCAAGGGCTTCTATGGCCGCCGCAAGAACACCATCCGCGCCGCCAAGGCGGCGGTGGATCGCGCCGGGCAGTACGCCTATCGTGATCGCAAGGTCCGCAAGCGCGCCTTCCGCTCGCTGTGGATCCAGCGGATCAACGCCGCCGCCCGGGAGCATGGCCTGACCTATTCCCGATTTACCCACGGCCTTGAACTGGCCGGCATCGATATCGACCGCAAGGTGCTGTCCGATATCGCGGGTAACGATCCGGTCGCGTTCAAGGCCATCGCCGATAAGGTTCTCGCCGCTCTCGCCTGATCGGGCCTTCGCCTGATCTTTTGGGTCCGGCGCGGAAGGTCCGGCGCGCCCCTGTCAAAGGGGGCGCCCTTCATCAGGTTGAGCGATGTCCGACACCGAAACTCTCAAGGCTGACCTGACGCGGCGGATCGCCGAGGCGGGTGACCTCGCGGCGCTGGAAGCGGTGAGGCTGGAGGCGCTGGGCAAGACCGGCGCTATCCCGGCCCTTCTCAAGACCCTGGGCTCGCTCTCGCCGGAGGCCCGGCGCGAACGGGGCCCGGCGCTCAACGCCCTGCGCGATGAGATCGCCGCCGCCCTGGCGTCCCGGCGCGAAGCCCTGGAGGACGCCGACCTCGAGGCCCGCCTGGCGCGCGAGGCGGTGGATCTCTCCCTGCCCCCGCCGCCACGCCGGCGCGGCGCGGTGCATCCGACCATGCAGGTCATGGACGAGATGATCGCGATCTTCGCGGAGATGGGCTTTGCCCTGGCCGAAGGCCCGGACATCGAGGACGACTTCCACAACTTCACCGCGCTCAACTTCCCGCCCCGCCACCCGGCGCGGGAGATGCACGACACCTTCTTCCTGAAGCCCGGCCCCGACGGCGAGCGCAAGCTGCTGCGCACCCACACCAGCCCCGTGCAGGTGCGGTCCATGCAGCGCACCAGCGCCCCACCCCCCGCGCCCTGGATCGCCTCGGGCCGCGAGCCGCCGATCCGCATCATCTCGCCCGGCCGCACCTATCGCTGCGACAGCGACGCCACCCACACGCCCATGTTCCACCAGATCGAAGGCCTGGTGATCGACCGCGACATCCATATGGGCCACCTGAAGTGGACCCTGGGCGAATTCGTGCGCCGGTTCTTCGAGCTGGACAGCGTCGTCACCCGCTTCCGTCCCCACCACTTCCCCTTCACCGAGCCCTCGGCGGAGATGGACGTGCAATGCGAGGTCAAGGACGGCGAGGTGCGCATCGGCCAGGGCCAGGAATGGTCCGAGATCGTCGGCTGCGGCATGGTTCATCCCAAGGTCCTGGCCAATTGCGGTCTCGATCCGGACGTGTGGCAGGGCTTCGCCTTCGGCTTCGGCGTCGACCGCCTGGGCCGGTTGAAATACGGCATGCCGGACCTGCGCGAGATGTTCGCCAGCGATGTGCGCTGGCTGGCCCATTACGGCTTCTCCGCCTTCTCGGCCCCCAACCCGGCCACGGGCCTGAGCTGAGGAGGGCGCCGCCATGAAGTTCACCCTCTCCTGGCTCAAGGAGCACCTGGACACCTCGGCCAGCCTCGATCAGGTGGTCGCCGCCATGACCATGGCCGGCCTCGAGGTCGAGCACGTCATCGACCCGGCGTCCCGGCTCGCCGCCTTCACCTCCGCGCGTATCGTCGAGGCCGTGCAGCACCCCAATGCCGATCGCCTGCGCGTGTGTCAGGTGGAGACGCGGGACGGCATGAAGGAGATCGTCTGCGGCGCCCCCAATGCGCGCGCGGGCCTTGTCACCCTCTACGCCCCCATCGGGACCTACATTCCCGGAACCGGCATCACCCTGGAGCCCCGGCCGGTCCGCGGCGTCGTCTCGAACGGCATGCTGTGCTCGGCCGCCGAGCTGGAGCTGGCCGAGGAGTCCGACGGCATCATGGAGCTGGACGGGGGCCTCGCCGTGGGCGTCCCGGCGGCGACGGCGCTCGGTCTCGAGGCGGTGATCGATTTCGAGGTGACGCCCAACCGGCCCGACTGGCTGGGCGTGGCCGGCATCGCCCGCGACCTCGCCGCCGCCGGCCTTGGCCGCCTGATCACCGCGCCCGCCGCGCCCCTGCCGGGCCGCTTCCCCTGCCCGGTCCAGATCCGCCTGACCGCGCCTAAGGCCTGCCCCGCCTTCGCCGGCCGCCTGATCCGGGGGGTGAGGAACGGCCCCTCGCCTGACTGGCTGCAACAGAAGCTAAAGGCCATCGGGCTGCGCTCGATCAGCGCCCTGGTGGATGTCACCAACCTCCTCTCCTATGACCGCTGCCGGCCCCTGCACGTCTATGATGCGGCCAAGCTTCAAGGCGGTTATGTCGAGGCGCGCCTGGGGCGTGAGGGCGAGAGCTTCGTCGCCCTTGACGGCAAAACCTACGCTGTCGGTCCCGACATGTGCGTCATCGCCGACGCCTCCGGCCCGCTGGGCCTGGGCGGAGTCATGGGCGGGGAGAGCACGGGCTGCTCGGAGGCCACCACCGAGGTGTTCATCGAGAGCGCCTGGTTCGACCCCCTGCGCACGGCCCAGACCGGCCGCGATACCGGCATCCTGTCGGACGCCCAGTACCGTTTCGCCCGGGGCGTGGACCCTGCCTCCCTGCGGGACGGGATCGAGCTGGCCACGGCCCTGATCCTCGATCTCTGCGGCGGCGAGGCCTCGGACGTGCTGATGGTGGGCGAGGCCCCCGCCCCGCCCGCGCCGGTGGCCTTCGACCCGGCCTATGTAAAGCGCCTCAGCGGCCTGGACCTGACAAACGACCGGATCTTCAGCATCCTGGAGGCCCTCGGTTTCGCGCGCGAGGGCGAGGTGGTCCACGTCCCCTCCTGGCGCCGCGACGTGGAGGGCCGCGCCGACCTTGTGGAGGAGGTCGCGCGCATCGCCGGCTTCGACGCCCTCCCCGCCACGCCCCTGCCCGCCATGGAGCGCCCGGCCGGCGGCGTGCTGACCCCTCGCCAGGGCCGCATCCGCACCGCGCGCCGCGCCCTGGCGGCGCTTGGCTATGAAGAGACCCTGACCTTCTCGTTCATCGCCCGGCGCACGGCTGAGCTGTTCGGCGGCGGGTCCGAGCGCCTCGTCCTGGCCAATCCCATCGCCTCGGATCTGGACTGCATGCGGCCCTCGATCCTGCCGTCCCTGGCCCAGGCCCTGGCGCGCAACGCCCACCGCGGCTTTCCTGGCGGGGCCCTGTTCGAAATCGGCCCGATCTTCGAGGGCGACGCCCCGGCTGAACAGAAGACGGTCATCACCGCCGCGCTCGATCCGCGCCAGCCGCGCCGCTGGGACGGCCTCGCGCCCGAGCCGCTGTTCGCCCTCAAGAGCGATCTCCTGAGCCTGCTGGCGGAGATCGGCGCGCCGGTGGACTCCCTGCAGGTCGCCCAGGGCGATCTGCCGCCCTGGTGGCGGACCGGCCGCGCCGCCCGCCTGGTGCTCGGTCGCAACGCCATCGCCACCTTCGGCGAGCTTCACCCGCGCGCGCTCAAGGCCCTGGACGTGGACCACGCGGTCCTCGCCTTCGAGATCGCCCTCGAGGCCATTCCCGAGCCCAAGCGCAAGGCCGTGCGCACCAAGACGGCGGTCAAGCTCTCGCCGCTCATGCCGCTCTCGCGCGACTTCGCCTTCGTCGTCAGTCGCGAGACGGCGGCGGCCGAGATCGTGCGCGCCGCCCAGAGCGCCGATCG
>DAIDGR010000068.1 GCA_027452265.1 Caulobacteraceae bacterium | reverse complement strand
GCTTGCAGATCACCGGGTCCTTCTTCTTGTCGCCCATGGGGCCGGGGACCTGAGGGGGCACACTGGGGCTGGAGGTGGCGGTGGTCGGGGTTGTCAGGCTGTTCGGGGCGCCGTTCACCGGCTGGGCCATGGCCGCGCCGGCCAGAAGCAGGGCGCCGAGGCCCACGGTCAGAGCAAACTTCATCGGGAGTCTCCCATCGCAATCCGAGATATCTCGCTTGACTTTCGGCGGCCTCGTCGTGGCTTGCAAGTCGAAAGGGCGCCGGGTCTAACGGTCTGATCCCCGGGAACGGGCCCCCTGAGCCTTTTGGAACGCCCCGCATGATCCCTTTTGTTCGCGAGATCGAGATCGAGTACGGGCGATGTGATGTGGTCTCGCCGATGATCCGGCGAGTCACGGCGGCCAATCCTGGGCCGTTCACCTTCAAGGGCACCGGAACCTACATTGTCGGCCGGGGCGAGGTGGCGATTCTCGATCCGGGGCCCGAACTCGATGACCATCTGGCCGCGATCCTCGCCGCCGTCGCCGGCGAGCGGGTGAGCCATATCCTCATCACCCACCACCACGCCGACCATTCGCCCCTGGCGCGGGCCCTTTCCGCCGCCACCGGCGCGCCGGTTCTGGGATGCGCGGTCGCCGCCGCCGAACCTGGCGCCGCGCCGGCGCGGGACGACGAGGTCAAGACCGAGGCGGGATCCGACGTCTTCGTTCCCGACATCTCGCTGTGCGGCGGCGGCGTGGTAGAGGGCGCGGGCTGGACCCTGGAGGCGATCCCGACGCCCGGCCACACGTCCAACCATCTTTGCTATGCGCTCCAAGAAGAGAACGCGCTGTTCAGCGGCGATCACATCATGGGCTGGTCGACCACGGTCATCACCCCGCCGGACGGGGACATGGGCGACTATTTCCGAAGCCTGGACCTGATCCGGGCGCGCGGCTTTTCGACCCTCTGGCCGACCCACGGCCCGCCGATCACCCAGGTGACGCCCTTCATCGACGCCTATATCGCCCACCGCCGCGAGCGCGAGCGGCAGGTCCTGGCGGCTCTCGCCGGCGGGCCCGCGCGCATCGCCGACATGGTTCCCGGCCTCTACGCCCAGGTGGACAGGGGTCTGTGGCCGGCGGCGGCGCGATCGGTCCACGCCCATCTGATCGAACTGGTCCGCCGGGGCGAGGCCCGGAGCGAGGGCCCCGCGGCCCTCGACGCGATCTACGCCCTGTCCTGAGCGCGCGTCGAACCCGCCCCAACCTCTGACCTCGGACGCCTTTCGCCTCAGACCTTCTCGGGTTGGGCGGTGGGCAGAACGTGGCCCTCAAAGCGGGCGCGGATCACCTTTTTGTCGATCTTGCCGGTAGCCCCGAGTGGAATGTCGTCGACGAACAGCACCTCGTCGGGCATCCACCAGCGGGCGATCTTGCCCTCGAGCCAGGCCAGGAACTCGTCCGCCTCGGCGGTCTCGCCTTCGCGCAGCTTGACCAGCAACAGCGGCCGCTCGTCCCATTTGGGGTGGGCGACGCCGATCACCGCCGCCATCAGGGCCTTGGGATGGCTGGCGGCCAGATTCTCGATCTCGATCGAGCTGATCCACTCGCCGCCGGACTTGATCACATCCTTCACCCGGTCGGTGATCTGCATGTAGCCGGCCGGGTCGATGGTCGCCACGTCGCCGGTGTCGAAGAAGCCGCGCGCGTCCAGGATCTCGCCGCCGTCGCCGCGGAAATAGGAGCCGACGATGGCGAGGCCCCGCACCTTGAGCCGCCCGAACGCCTTGCCGTCGCGGGGGGCCGAGACGCCGGCGTCATCCACCAGGTCGAGCTCCACGCCCACAGGCGGGCGTCCCTGCTTGAGGAGATAGGGCAGGCGCTCCTCGAACGGCAGGGCGGCGATCTCGGGCGTCGGCGTGGAGAGGGTGCCCAGGGGCGAGGTCTCGGTCATGCCCCAGGCCTGGATCACCTGCACGCCATAGTCCTCGTGGAAGGTGCGCACGATCGCCTCGGGCACGGCCGAGCCGCCGATGATCACCCGCTTGAGGGTCGTGGGGCGCTCGCCCGTGGTCTTGAGGTGGGCGAGCAGCATTTGCCACACCGTGGGCACGGCGGCGGACACCGTGACCCTCTCGGTCTCCAGCAGTTCGAAGATCGAAGGTCCGTCCATCTTCTGGCCGGGCATGATCAGCCGCGCCCCCACCGCCGGGCAGGAAAAGGTCAGGCCCCAGGCATTGGCGTGAAACATGGGCACCACGGCGAGCACGGTGTCGTTGACCGACAGGCCCATGACGTCGGTCTGCAGGGTCAGGAGGGTGTGGAGGAAGTTGGAGCGATGCGAATAGAGCACGCCCTTGGGATTGCCAGTGGTGCCGGAGGTGTAGCACAGGCCGCAGGCCTGGGTTTCGGGGAAGTCGCCCCAGACGCAATCGTCGGACTCGGCCTCGATCAGGCTCTCGCTGGAGAGGAGGCCCGGCGTCTTCAGGCTCGCGGTCCGCTCGGCGTCGGCCAGCACGATGATGTGCTCGACGCTGGGCATGCGCGCGCGGTTTTCCAGCAGGATCGGGAGGAAGGTCGTATCGGTGATGATGATCCGATCTTCCGCATGGTTGATGATATAGCAGAGCTGGTCGGCGAAGAGGCGCGGATTGAGCGTGTGGCAGACCGCGCCGATGCCCATGATGCCGTACCAGACCTCGATGTGCCGGCCTGAGTTCCAGGCCAGGGTCGCCACCCGGTCCCCCGGTTGCACGCCGAGCCGCTTGAGGGCGTTGGAGACGCGCTTGGCCCGGCGGTGGATCTCACCCCAGTTGGTGCGGACGATCGGCCCTTCCAGAGAACGGGTGACCACTTCGCGCTGCGCATGCCAGGTCGCCCCGTGGGTCAGAAGCCGATCCACCGTCAGGGGCCAGTCCTGCATCAAGCCCTGCATCCCATCCTCCTCCATGCGTCGGTCTTGAGCCCGATGCGTATCCGTGGAGACGACCAGAAGGTGGGGCCGTGCGCTCGACTCAAAGTCTCAAGCGCGTGGCGACCCGGCTTCGCGGCTCCATCTGAACGCAACGCGCGCTCGTGACCTGTTTCAGGCCAGGACCTGTTTAAGGAGCCTGCGGCGGGGACGTAAAGGGGCGAGCCTTGCTATGGATAGAGCCGCTCGGTCCGCCAGCCGGGCCCCTGGCGGCGGAAGACCAGGCGCTCGTGCAGGCGAAAGGCCCGGTCGCGCCAGAACTCCAGGCTGGAGGGAACGACGCGATAACCGATCCAGTGCGGGGGTCTTGGCACGGCGCCGAGGCCGAACCGCGCGCCCTCCCGGGCGATGCGGGTTTCGAGCGCCAGCCGCGCCTCCAGCGGTTGCGACTGAAGAGAGGCCCAGGCCCCGATCTGGGCGGAGCGCGCGCGGGTGGCGAAATAGGCGTCGGCCTCGGCCTCGCTCACCGTCTCCACCTCCCCGCGCACCCGCACCGAGCGGCGCAGGGACTTCCAGTGAAAGGTGAGGGCGGCCCTGGGATGGGCGTCCAGCTCGCGGCCCTTGGCGCTCTGTCGGTTGGTGTAGAAGACGAAGCCCCGCTCATCGAGACCCTTGAGCAGCACCATGCGCGCGTCAGGCAGCCCCTCGGCGTCGACGGTGGAGAGGCACATGGCGTTGGGGTCGTTGATCTCCTTGGCCTTGGCCGCCTCCAGCCACTGCGCGAACAGCGCAAAGGGGTCGTCGCCCTCGATCTCGGGCTGAGGCCCGGCGGCGGCCACCGCCGCGAGATAGTCGTCCTCGGCGGGGGAGGGGGGAATCAGGGGCGCGGCTGGGGTCTTGGTCATGGCTTTCGCCATATGGGCCGCGCACGGGCCGCGATAAAGGGCGCCCCGCCACAAGGGCGCGTTTGGCATGGGCCGCAACTTCCGCTAAACGCCCCTTCCCGCGCACGCACTCGTAGCTCAGCTGGATAGAGCGCTGCCCTCCGAAGGCTGAGGTCAAGGGGTTTTGGATTACGAAGGAGATTGAGACTACAAAGAAAATCAACGCCTTATTCGGCAGATGCATTCCGCTCAGAGGCCTCGAAAATCTCGCGTAAGCACCGCGTAAGCAATCTGGG
>DAIDGR010000067.1 GCA_027452265.1 Caulobacteraceae bacterium | reverse complement strand
GGGTGAGCCTGAGACGCCTCGAGGGTGATCACCAGAACTCTTCGGACCGAGGCGATGAGACCGACAATGAGAAAAGGTTCGCACACCAGGGTCCCCGAGCGGAACGACACCCGCACCGTGTGCAGAATCTCGACCACCATCAGCACGAAGAGCAGGCGGTCCACGGCCGCCACCAGCGGCGCGGCCTCGCCCCGGGAGAGGACCGCATCCCAAAGGGAGGCCGCGGCGCCGAGGATCCCGACCACGACGGCCAGGGCCAGCATCAGGCCCAGGACGGCATAGGCCAGCGTCTCGATATTGCGAAAGGCCGCGCGCGCGGCGGCGTTCAGCCGGGTGATGTCCGGCGCCGCGCTGTCCCCGATGTCCATCTCGTCACCCCGTGAAGCGCATCGATGCGACGGGGATTAAACAGGCAATCCGGGAATGATTTCCAGTCTCGCGACGGTCCCGGGCTCAGAGCCCGCCCCGCCCCGACGACGGACTGGCCTCCTCGCCCATCGGGGTTTAGGGCGCAGGCGGCTTGCGGGGCTGCCAGAGTTCGATCTTGGTCCCGTCCGGGTCCAGGATCCAGGCGAACCGGCCATTGGGGTCGCTCTCGTCGCGCTTAAGGATGGCCACGCCCTTCGCCTTCAGGCGCGCCACGATGGCGTCGAGATCGTCCACCGCGAAGTCCAGCATCACCTCGCGCGTCGAAGGGGCGAAATAGCCGCTGGCGGCGGGAAAGGCGCTCCAGACCATCTGGTCGGGATGGCCGGGCGCATCATAACGCAGCATGGCCCCGCCCCAGGGCTCCAGGGTGATCCCCAGCATGTCGTGATACCAGGCGGCCAGCGCCTCGGGGTCGGGGCTCTTGATGAACACCCCGCCCAGGCCCGTGACATGGCCCGTGACATGGCCGGCGACTGGCGCCGGCGGCGGCCCGGTCTCGCCCGCGACCCCGGCTCCCGCACCCCCCAGCACGACGATGACCAGGGCCGGGAGGAGGCGCGAGACAGAGATCGGGGTGGGAGGGCCCGGCCGTGACCGGGGGCCTTGTCGGGCGGCGTTCCGGCCGCATCCGCCTGACGGGCCGACGTCGCGCACCTCAGAGACCGCCCATGCGACTGATGATCGCCCATTCTTCCGGCGTCACCGGCGTCACCGAGAGGCGGAACTGGCGAAACAGGGTCATGCCCGCAAGCGCCGGCTCGGCCCGCAGGGCGGCCAGGGGCACGGGGTTGGGCAGGGCCTGGACGGGCGTGATCTCCACGGCCACGAAGCGGCCGGCGGGGTCGGTGGGGTCAAGAAAGGCCTCGCGCGAGATCTGCGCCACGCCGGCGACGCACAGCCCGGTGACCGAGTGGTAGAAGAAGGCGCGGTCGCCGATCTTCATCGCCTTCAGATAGAGGGCCGCCTGGTTGTTGCGCACCCCATCCCAGGCCGTGACCCCGTCGCGCACCAGGTCCTCATAGCCGTACTTGGCCGGCTCCGACTTCATCAGCCAATAGGCCATGGTCCCCTCGCCTTCGGAACATCGAACGATCTCACCTCTAGCTCGCCGCCCGGCGGGTTTGTAGTCTTGCCCCGTCAAGGGGCGGAGGGCGTGGAGATGGCGAAGTTCGGCGTTGGGGCGGCCGCGATGGGAGTCGTCCTTGGCCTGATCGGGCTCGGCGGGGCCCAGGCGCAGAGCCCGGCCAAGGTGGAGACCCGCGCCATCGCGGGGCTGAAGGCGCCGGCCGAGCTGATCGTCGACCACTGGGGCATTCCGCACATCTTCGCCGCCAGCGCGCGGGACGCCTTCTTCCTTCAGGGATACAACGCCGCCCGCGACCGGCTCTGGCAGATCGACCTCTGGCGCAAGCGGGGCCTGGGCCGGCTCTCGGCGAGCTTCGGCCCGGCCTATGTCGAAGAAGACCGCGCCGCGCGTCTCCTGCTCTATCGCGGCGACATGGACGCGGAGTGGGCCGCCTATGCCCCAGGCGCCAAGGACGAGGCCGAGGCCTTCGTCGCCGGGATCAACGCCTATGTGGATGAGGTGCGCGCGGGGCGCCGCCCCCTGCCGGTGGAATTCCGCCTGACCCACTCCGCGCCTGAGCGCTGGGAGGCGCGGGACGTGGTGCGGATCCGCAGCAACGCCCTGGTCGGAAACCTCACCTCCGAGGTCCTGCGCGCGCGGCTCGTGTGTCAGGGCGGCGTCGCGGCCGATTCGTATCGCGTGAAGCTGGAGCCCGCCCACGCCCTGACCGTGCCCGAAGGGCTCGATCCCTGCGCCATCCCCGCCGACGTGCTGAAGACCTACACCCTGGGCGTCGAGCCGGTGGCCTTTTCGCCCAAAACCCTGACCGTGGCGGCGCTGGATCTGGGGGCGCTCGACGCGGCGACCACGGCCGAGGGCTCGAACAACTGGACCGTGGCGCCCTCGCGGACGGCGACGGGCCGACCGCTTGTCGCCAACGACCCGCACCGGGCCCTGGGCGGCCCGTCCCTGCGCTATGTGGTGCAGATCGCCGCGCCCGGCCTGGACCTGATCGGCGCCGGCGAGCCGGCCCTGCCCGGCGTCTCCTTCGGAC
This sequence comes from Caulobacteraceae bacterium, assembly GCA_027452265.1. GTDB lineage: Bacteria > Pseudomonadota > Alphaproteobacteria > Caulobacterales > Caulobacteraceae > Acaudatibacter. The sequence goes on along the minus strand of DAIDGR010000067.1, from coordinate 15,693 downwards.
ACACGCCCAGCGCCGCCTTCGGCCTGACCATCTTCCCGATCGATCAGGAAGATCTCTATGTCTATGACCTGAACCCGGCCGATCCGGATGCGTACCGCTATCGGGACGGCTGGGAGCGGATGCGGGTGATCCGCGAGACGATCGAGGTCAAGGGCGAGCCGGCGCGGGAGGTGGAGCTGCGCTTCACCCGGCACGGACCGGTGATCGACGAGGACCTCGCCCATCACCACGCCTTCGCTATCCGTTCGGTCTGGCAGGAGCCCGGAACCTCGGCCTACATGCAGGCCACCTGGCTCAATCACGCGCGCGACTGGACCGACTTCATGGCCGCCCACGACCACTGGGGCGGCCCACCCCTCAATCTGGTCTGGGGGGATGTCAGCGGCGTCATCGGCTGGGCCGGTTCGGGCAAGACGCCCCGGCGGCCCAACTGGGATGGGCTGCTGCCCGTGCCCGGCGATGGGCGCTATGAGTGGGCGGGCTTCCTCACCGGCGCGGAGCTGCCCTCGCTGAAGAACCCGGCCAAGGGCTGGTTCGCCACGGCCAACGCCTACAACCTTCCGGCCGGCTATCCCGCCGAGACGCGCAAGGTGGGCTTCGAATGGGCCGACCGCTCGCGCATCGACCGCATCGACGCGGTGCTGGGCGCCGACCGGAAGGTCAGCGTCGCGGACTCCGAGGCCCTGCAGACCGATGTCGACAACGAGATCTCGCGCCGCCTCACAGCCCTCATCGCGCCCTTGACCTCCAGCGATCCGCGCCTCGCCAGGGCGCTCGCCGCGCTCAAGGCCTGGAACCACCGCGAGACCACCGATAGCGTCGCGACGACGATCTACGAGGTCTGGACCTCGCGCCATCTCGGCCAGGAGGTCGTGCAGGCCTCGACCCCCGCCGGCGCCTGGCCCCTGATCGGTCAGGGCGGGCTCGACGCCATTCTCACCCATCTGGAGCATCCCGGCCCCGAGCTTGGCCGCGACCCGGTCGCCGCCCGCGATCGCCTGCTGTTGTCCAGCCTGAGCGCCAGTCTGGACGACATCGCCTCACGGCTCGGCCCCGACATGGCGAGCTGGACCTGGGGCCGGCTGCATCAGGCCCGCTTCGTTCCGGCGATCGCCGCCCTGGCCGGGCCCGACCTTGCCGCGCGCCTGAGCCAGGGGCCGACCCCGGAGCCCGGCGGCCCCAACACCCCCCGGGCCGCCGGATATGACCGCGAGACCTTCGAGGTCACCCACGGGGCCTCGGTGCGGATGGTCATGGATGTCGGCGCCTGGGACCGCGCGGTGGTGGTCAATTCGCCAGGCGAGTCGGCCGATCCCTCCGATCCGCACTTCGCCGACCTGTTCCCGCTCTGGGCCAAGGGCGCCTACACGCCCCTGCTCTATTCCCGCGCGGCGGTGGAGGCGGCGGCGGACGTGAAGATGGAGCTGACGCCAGAGCCTTGATCGGCGCCCTAATCGGCGCCTGGTCTCCTCGCAGGGTGGCGTTCGCCCGCGCCCGGCGTCCAGACCTCCTCGCCGCCCTTGCCGTCGCGGAGGCTTTCAAGCAAAGATGACGCCGCCGTCACCAAACTGCTGAACGAAGCCGCGGTCAGGGCTTTCGATCAGGGTTTGCGATCAGGGCTTGGGATCAGGGCTTGGGATCAGGGAGAAGAGGACTATGGACGACGCCGGAGACTCGATCCGCCGGGCCGCACGCGAGGCGGCCTACGCCATGCCGCTCGCCGACATCCAGCCCCTGGACGCGGAGAAGTTCCGCACCGACACGTTCTGGCCCTACTTCGAGCGTCTGCGCGCGGAGGACCCGGTCCACTACGCCGTCGACGAGGAGCTCGGCCCCTACTGGTCGGTGATGAAGTACAACGACATCATGGCGGTCGACACCAATCACCAGGTGTTCTCCTCCGAGCCCTCGATCACGGCCTTCGACCCGGCCGAGGACTTCACCATGCCGATGTTCATCGCCATGGACCCGCCCAAGCATGACGCCCAGCGCAAGACGGTGAGCCCCATCGTCGCGCCCAACAACCTCGCCTATCTCGAGCCGATCATTCGCGAACGCGCCGCGACCATCCTCGACTCCCTGCCCATCGGCGAGGCGTTCGACTGGGTCGACACCGTGTCCATCGAGCTCACCACCATGACGCTGGCGACCCTGTTCGACTTCCCCTGGGAGGATCGCCGCAAGCTGACCTACTGGTCGGACGTCGCCACCGCCGCCCCGGTTCCGGGCGGCCTCGTCGAATCCGACGAGCATCGCCGCGCCATCCTCTTTGAATGCGTCGACTATTTCCTGCGCCTGTGGAACGAGCGGGTGAACGCCGAGCCGCGCAACGACCTGATCTCCATGCTCGCCCACGGCGAGTCGACGCGGAACATGGATCGCATGGAGTATCTGGGAAACCTGATCCTCCTGATCGTCGGCGGCAACGACACCACCCGCAACACCATTTCCGGCAGCGTCCTGGCTCTCAACCAGAACCCCGACCAGTATCAGAAGCTCAGGGACAACCCCGACCTGATCCCCTCGATGGTCAGCGAGACGATCCGTTGGCAGACCCCGCTCGCCTATATGCGACGCACGGCCAAACAGGACGTCGTGCTGGGCGGCAAGACCATCAAGGCCGGCGAGAAGGTGCTGATGTGGTACGTCTCGGGCAACCGGGACGAAGAGGTGATCCCCGAGCCGAACCGCTACAACATCGAGCGGGAGCGGCCGCGCCAGCACCTGTCCTTTGGCTTTGGCATCCATCGTTGCGTCGGCAACCGCCTGGCCGAGCTGCAACTCAAGATCATCTGGGAGGAAATCCTCCGCCGCTTCCCCGAGATCAAGGTCACGGGCGAGCCGGAGCGGGTCTTCTCCAGCTTCGTCAAGGGCTATACCCGCCTGCCGGTGATCATCCCGCACAAGAACAAGCTCTAGGGTTAGGGTGAACCCTCCGCGCGTCGTCCTGGTCACCGGAGCCGGCAGCGGCATCGGTCGGGCCGTGGCGCTCGCCTTTCTGGGCCAGGGCGACCGCGTCATCCTGGCCGGGCGCCAGGCCGGCGCCCTGGAGGAGACCGCCTCGCTTTCCGGCGCGGGCGAGCGGGCGGTGGTCGCCCCCACCGACGTGGCCGATCCGGACTCGGTCGCCGCCCTGTTCGCGGGACCGGTGGCGGCGGCCGGGCGCCTGGATGTCCTGTTCAACAATGCCGGACGCGGGGCGCCGCCCGTGCCGTTCGAGGACCTGCCTCTGGAGACCTGGAGGGCGGTGGTCGAGGTCAACCTCACCGGCGCCTTTGTCTGCGCCCAGCATGCCGTGCGCCAGATGAAGGCCCAGACCCCGCGCGGCGGGCGGATCATCAACAACGGTTCGATCTCGGCCCATGCGCCCAGGCCCAACTCGGCCGCCTACACCGCGACCAAGCACGCCATCACCGGGCTCACCAAGTCCCTCGCCCTGGACGGGCGGCCCTTCGATATCGCCTGCGGTCAGATCGACATCGGCAACGCCGCCACGCCGCTCACCGCCCGCATGAGCCAGGGCGTGCCCCAGGCCGACGGCCGCGTCATGGTCGAGCCGGTCATGGCGGTGGAGGACGTCGCCCGCGCGGTTCTGACGATGGCCGCCCTGCCGCTCTCGGCCAACATCCCCTTCATGACCATCATGGCCACCCACATGCCCTATATCGGCCGCGGGTAAGGGACGGACGCGCCTTGGAACGGGGCGTTGGTTCGCGGGCCCCCGACGCCAAGGCCCAGGCGCCCCGCCGCCGCCCTACCGCTTCACGCGCGGCGTGTAGGGCCGCTCGGCGCGCCAGGTTTGCGCGAACCGCTCCAGCTCAGGGTCGGGCGTCTCCGGCAGGGTCACGACCAGACGCGCCAGCAGGTCGCCGCGGCGGTCCTTGCCCAGGGGCAGGCCACGGCCGCGCAGGCGCAGGGTGGCGCCGGAATTTGCCCCCTTGGGCACGCTGACCGTCACCGGACCATCCGGCGTCTGGGCCTCGACCTTTCCGCCCAGAACCGCGTCAGGGACCGAGACCGGCAGGTCCATGTAGAGGTGGTCGCCCTCGCGCCGCCAGATCGGGTGCGGGCGGATGGCGATCTCGATCAGGGCGTCGCCCGGCCCGCCGCGCCCAGGCGATCCCTGCCCCCGCAGCCGCAGGACCTGCCCCTCGCCGACCCCCTTGGGGACGGTGACATCGAGCGTGCGTCCATCGGTGAAGGCCAGGCGATGCTTGGCGCCCGAAAACACGTCCTCGAGGTCGATCTCGAGCTTGCCGCGCACATCGGCCCCCTTGGCCGGGCCGGTGTTGAAGCCGCCGGGACGAAAGCCCCGCGCCCCGCCGGCGCCGCGCCCGCCGCTGAACATCTCGCCCAGGATATCGCCCAGATCGACGCCCTCGAACCCGGCGCTCGCCCCGCCTGGACCGGCGCCGCCAAAGCCGGCGCCGCCAAACCCCGCGCCGCCAAACCCTGAACCTGGGCCGCCGCGAAAGCCGGCGAAGCCCTGCGGCGTCTCGCGTCCGTCCGCGTCGATCTCGCCCGCGTCGAAGCGCCGGCGCTTGTCCGGATCGCCGATGATGTCGAAGGCGCCGCTGACGCGCTTGAAGCGCTCCTCCGAGGCCTTGTTCCCCGGATTGGCGTCGGGGTGGTGGGCCTTGGCGAGCTTGCGGAACGCCTTACGGATGTCCTCGGCGCTCGCCGTGCGCGACACGCCCAGCTCCTTATAGGGATCACCCGCCAAGTCCGTCTCGTCCTCTCGCTTTTTGAAAAAGCCTGACTGTCACCGTCACTTAAGCCCGCTCCGGGCTGGCGCAAGAGGGGTCTGTTGCAAAATCGCCACAGGGCCGACTCCCCCGTCTCAGGCAAGGACCCGGATGCCGGCGCGGATCAGTCGCCGCTGCGGTCGGCGAGCCACTCCGGCGCCATGTGATCGACCGCGTCGTCGGGATCGGCGAGGGAGGCCTCGCTGAGGGTCTGGCCGCGCACCGAGACGCCGGCGGTGTGGACGCTCTGAGGATCGCCGGTGACCAGGGGGTGCCAGGCCGGCAGGTCCTTGCCCTCGTGCAGGCGGCGATAGGCGCAGCTGAGCGGCATCCAGGGAAGGCGCCCGACATTGCCCGGGGTGAGCTTGATGCAATCCGGCACGTGCTGGGCCCGGGCGGCGTAGTTGGTGCAGCGGCAGGCGTCGATATCGAACAGGCGGCAGGAGACCCGCGTGGGGATGATCTCGCCGGTGTCCTCGTCCTCCAGACGAATGAGACAGCACAGGCCGCAGCCGTCGCAAAGGCTCTCCCACTCGGTCGGGGTCATCTGGGCGAGGGTCTTGCGCCGCCAGAAGGGGATCTCGTCCATGCCGACCTTCGACTTCCCCCCGCGCGCGGATTGCGTCAGAAGCGCGCTCCTCGGCCCCTCTTCAGGCCACGAACCCCGCAAAAGGACCCCCGCACAAGGATCATGGCGCCCCCGCTCGTCGCCCTCAAGGATGTCCGTCTGGCCGACGGCCCCCGCTTCCTGTTCGACGGCGTCGATCTGGCCATCGCCCCGCGCGAGCGCGCCTGCCTGGTGGGCCCCAACGGCGCCGGGAAGTCGACCCTGCTGCGCCTGCTGGCCGGCGAGATCGCCGCCGACGGGGGCGAGCGGACGGCCAGGCCCGCCGCGCGAATCGTCCTCCTGGCCCAGGAGCCGGTGCTGACGGGCGCCACCCTGATCGAGGCCGCCATGGCGGGCGGAGCGCCGGCCCATGCGGCGGCCGCGGCTCTGGAAGGCTTCGGTCTCGATCCCCAGCGAGGGACGGTGGGGCTATCCGGCGGCGAGGCCCGGCGCGCGGCCCTGGCCCGGGCCCTGGCCGAGGACCCGGACGTGCTGCTTCTGGATGAGCCCACCAACCACCTCGACATCCTGGCCATCGAACAGCTTGAGGGCCTGATCGCGCGCAGCCGCGCGGCCATCCTGACGGTCAGCCACGACCGCGCCTTCCTGACGCGCACGACGCAGCGCTGCTTCTGGCTGGAGGGGGCGAAGCTGCGGCGACTGGACAAGGGCTTCGACGCCTTCGACGCCTGGGCCGACGCCGAGCGCGCCGCCATGGCCGAGGAGGCGCGGCGCCTGAACAAGAGCCTGGAGCGCGAGCAGCACTGGCTGGAGCGCGGCGTCACCGCGCGGCGGGCGCGCAACGAGGGCCGCCGCCGCCGTCTGATGGACCTGCGCGCGGAAAAGCGCCGCCTGATGGGCGAGGCGCGGGGGAGCCTGGACCTGACCGCCGCCGAGGGGTCGCTCTCGGGCCGTCGCGTGGTCGAGGCGCGCAAGCTGTCCAAGGCCTTTGGCGACAAGCGCCTGATCCAGGACTTCTCCACCCGCATTCTGCGCGGCGACAAGGTGGCGATCATCGGCCCCAACGGCGCGGGCAAGACCACGCTGGTGCGGCTTCTGCTGGGCGAGGAGCCGGCGGACTCCGGGTCGGTCAAGCTCGGGGCCAACCTCCAGATCGTCTATCTCGACCAGTCGCGCGCGGCCCTGAAGGACGACCTGACCCTGATGCAGGTGCTGGCCCCGGGCGGCGGCGACCAGATCCTCGTTCAGGGCCGGCCCCGGCACGTGGCCGCCTACGCCAAGGATTTCCTGTTCGATGAGCGCCAGCTCCGCCAGCCCGTCCGCAGCCTCTCGGGCGGCGAGCGCAACCGCCTGCTCCTGGCCCGGGCCCTGGCCCAACCGGCCAATGTGCTGGTCCTCGACGAGCCGACCAACGACCTGGACATGGAGACCCTGGATCAGCTGGAGGACATGCTGGCCGCCTTCGAGGGCGCGGTGATCCTGGTCAGCCATGACCGCGACTTCATCGATCGCCTGGCCGGCTCGACCATCGCCCTGGACGGACGCGGCCATGTGGTCGAGACCCCGGGCGGCTGGGGCGACTTCCTGAGCCAGAACCCCGGCTTCCTGACGCCTCCGGAGTCCCGGCCGGCGGCGAAACCCGCCGCCCCGCGCACCGAGCGGGTCAAGGCCCCGTCCCCGGCCCGTCTCTCCTTCAAGGACCAGCGCCGCCTCGCCGAGCTTGAGGCGGTGATCGCCGAGACGCCGGCCGAGATCGCCCGCCTGGAGACCGCGCTCTCCGATCCCAGCCTCTATGGCCGCGACCCCGCGCGCTTCGCCGATCTCAGCGCCCGGCTCGACGCCGCACGCACGCGTCTCGCCGAGGCGGAGGAGGCGTGGCTGGAGATCGAGTTGCGGCGCGAGGCCGGGGGCGGATGAAGGCCTTGGCGCTTGCGGCGCCTCACCCTAAAGCTGATCGGGCAGAGAGAGGGGGTCGCGACATGACGCAGAGGATGATGGCCGGCCTCGCCGCCGCCGCCCTGGCCCTCCTGGCCGCCTGCTCCCCAGGCTCGCCCGCCTCGAACACCGGGTCCTCGGCCGCCTCCAAGGCCTCCGCCCAGGGCCTCACGACGATTCGTTTCGCCACCGACTGGCGGGCCGAGGCCGAGCAGGGGGGCTTCTATGAGGCCCTGGCCAATGGCGAGTACGCCAAGCGCGGCCTCGCGGTGACGCTCGTGCCCGGGGGACCGGGGGTCAATGTGCCTCAGCTCGTCGCCTCGGGCGCGGTGGAGATGGGGATTGGCTCCAACAGCTTCATCGTCCTGAACCTGGCGCAGGAGCATGTGCCGGTGAAGGCCGTGGCCGCCTTCATGCAGAAGGATCCGCAGGTCCTGATCGCGCACCCGGATGTGGGCATCAACAGCCTGGCCGACATGAAGGGCCACCCGATCCTGCTGTCCGACGCCTCGGTCACCGCCTTCTGGGTCTGGCTCAAGGCCAAGTACCACTTCAGCGACGATCAGATCCGCAAATACACCTTCTCCAACGCCCCGTTCCTGGCCGACCCGCGCATCGTGCAGCAGGGCTATGTGACCTCGGAGCCCTACACCATCGAGAAGGAGGGCCACCTCAAGCCCAAGGTCTTCCTGCTCGCCGATGACGGCTATCCCGGCTACGCGGCCATGGTTCTGGCGCCCGACAGCCTGATTGCCCGCGACCCCGCCGCGGTGCGCGCCTTCGTCGAGGCCAGCGCCGCCGGCTGGCAGGCCTATCTCTATGGCGACCCCAGGCCCGGCGATCGGCTGATCCTCAAGGACAATCCCGACATGACCGAGGATGTCCTGGCCCAGGCCCGCGACAAGCTGCGGTCCTATGGCGTGGTCAAGTCCGGCGACGCCCTGACCGGCGGCCTCGGGGTGATGACCGACGCGCGCTGGAAGACCTTCTTCGACATGGCCTCGTCCATGGGCGTCTTCCCCAGGACCCTGGACTACCGGCAGGCCTATACCCTGCAATTCGTCTCGCCCAAGCCGGCGTCGTGAGCGGGTCGGTCGCGTCCCTCTCGGCGGTCGAGGTCGCCTATCCCGGGCGCGGCGTGGCGCTGGGCCCGTTCGACCTGGCCCTCGCGCCGGGCGAGATCGTCGCCCTGGTCGGCCCCTCGGGGTGCGGCAAGTCCACGGCCCTGCGCCTCCTGGCGGGTCTGGAGCAGCCCACCTCGGGAACGGTGACCCGCACGCCGGGGAGGGGCGAGACCTCCGTGGTCTTCCAGTCGCCGACCCTGGCGCCCTGGCTCACCGCCGAGGCCAATGTCGCCCTGCCGCTGGAGCTGGCCGGCGTCGCGCGCAACGCCGCGCGCGCTCGGGCCCGCGAGGCCCTGGGACGGGTGGGGCTGGGCCAGGCGACCGCCGCCCGGCCGGCGCAGCTCTCTGGCGGCATGGCCATGCGCGCGGCCCTCGCCCGGGCCCTGGTCACCGCGCCCCGGCTCCTCCTGCTCGACGAGCCGTTCGCGGCGCTCGACGAGATCACCCGTCGCACCCTGGCCGATGACCTGCTCGCCCTGTGGGTGCAGACCCAACCCGCCATCGTCTTCGTCACGCACAATGTGGAGGAGGCCGTCTATATGGCCTCACGCGTCATCGTGATGAGCGCCGGTCCGGGCCGGAGCGCGGGCGAGACCGCGATCACCGCCCCCGTCCCCCGGCCCGCCGCCTTCCGCACCAGCGGCGCCTTCCGCGACGCGGCGGAAACGGTTTCGGCCCAGCTCGCCGCCGCCATGGCCCCGCGCGCGGGGGCCGCGACATGACGCGTCTCGTCTCGGCCCTGGCGCCCTGGCTTTTCGCCGCGTCCCTCGTCCTCGCCTGGCAGGCGGCGTGCCTGGGCCTGCACGTCCCCGCCTATTTCCTTCCGACGCCCTCGGCCGTGGCCGCAGCCTTTGTGCAGAATCTCGGCCCCCTGGCCCTCTCGGCCGGCCGAACCCTGGCCATGGCCCTGGAGGCGCTCCTCGCCGCCGCCCTCTTCGCCGGGGTCCTGGCCCTCATGGTCAGCCTTAGCCGCACCCTGGACCGCGCGATCCGTCCCCTGGCGGTGGCGCTTCAGGTGACGCCGGTGGTGGCCATCGCCCCCCTGGTGGTGATCTGGGCCGGCGTGGACCATCCAGACCGCTCCATCGTCGCCCTGGCCGCCGTGGTCGCCTTTTTCCCGATCTTCTCGGGCGCCGCGCGCGGCCTCTCCGCCCCCGACCCGGACCTGGAGCGCCTGTTCAGGCTTTACGGCGCCAACCCCTTGCAGACCCTGTTGCGCCTGCGCCTGCCCTCGGCCCTGCCCTTCATCGTCGAAGGCGCCAAGGTCGCCTCGGGCCTCGCCATCATCGGCGCGGTGGTGGCCGAGTTCGTCGCCGGCAGCGGCGGCGCCCAGGGCCTCGCCTGGCGCATCCTGGAGGCGGGCAACCGCCTGGAGACGGCCAAGATGTTCGCCGCCATCCTCGCTCTCGCCCTCATGGCCGCGGGCGTCCACCTCGCCTTCCAGACCCTGGAGCGCCGGGCCCTGACCTGGTGGCGGGGACGCTAACCCCGCGCTCAAGCTTCGCCTTGCCAACCCGCGGGAGCGTGATCCAAGATCACCACTGCGTTTAGGGGGGAAGGACATGGCGGGGGCCAGCCTATCTGTTTCGAAGGGAAGCCACGCTGGCGGCGACTGGGCGAAGACGGCGTTCTTCGTGGCGCTGGCGGCGGCGGTCCTGCTGGTGATCTGGACCGACGAGCGTTTCCTCGTCCTGCCGCACGACCCGTTCTGGGGGCAGATCGCGCCCTTCAAGAGTATCCTTCTGTTTCACGGACTGTTCGGCGCCACGGCCCTGGCCTTGGGCCCGCTCCAGTTTTCCGACCGTCTGAGAAAGGCCCGCCCTCGGCTGCATCGCTGGCTGGGGCGCGTCTATGTCGGGGCGATCTGCGTCGCCGCCCCGTTGGGGGGCTTCATCGGCATCCACTTCGCCGGGTCCAGCGGCGGCCTTCCCCGGATGATGATCGTGGAGCAGGCCTTTCAGTCGGGCGGATGGCTGTTCGCGACCCTGATGGCCCTGGCCTGTATCCTGCGCCGCAACATCCCCGCCCATAAGATCTGGATGATGCGCAGCTACGCCTTCTGCACCATTTTCATCGTCAGCCGGGTTCCCGACGCCATTCCGAACTTCCACTGGAACGACCAGCTGCTGACGGATTTCCTCTGGGGCCTGGTGGTCGCCGCCTGCCTTGCCCCCGACGTGATCATGACCGTCCGCGAGCTGGCCCGCCGCCGTCCCGTCCGGGCCTGAGCCCTCAGGCTCTCGCGCCGCCAAAAACCACCGCGATGTCCTCGACCCGGGCCACGCGATAGTCGCCCGGCGCCAGATCCTCGGCCAGGACAAGGGCGCCGATGCGGTCGCGGTGCAGGGCCTCCACGTGGTTGCCGACGGCGGCGAACATGCGGCGGACCTGGTGGTAGCGGCCCTCGGTGATGACGAGTTCGGCCGTGCGCGGACCGCGCGGCGTGAGCCGGGCGGGGGCCAGAGGCGTCGTCTCGCCCTCCAGGATCAGGCCCCCCGACGCGAAGACGGCGGCTTCCTCACCGGTCAAGGGCCGGGCCAGGGTCGCGATATAGCGCTTCTCCACCGCCGCCTTGGGTGAGATGATCCGGTGCAGGAGCTGGCCGTCATCGGTGATCAGCAAGAGGCCGGAGGTGTCCGCGTCGAGCCGCCCGACCGTGGACAGGGCCGGGCTGCGCGCCCGCCAGCGCGGGGGCAGAAGCTCATAGACCGATCGGCCCGCCTCCTTGTGCGAACAGACGACGCCCAGGGGCTTGTGGAGGATCAGGGTCAGGGGCGCCGGCGGGTCCACCGGGGCCCCGTCCACGGTCAGGCGCGAAGGCAGGTCCGGCCCCAGGCCGACATGCGTCGCCCCGTCCCGCACCACCACGCCGTCCAGCATCACCCGGCCCCGGGCGGCGAGGATCTGCACCTCGCGGCGCGAGCCGTAGCCCAGATTGGCCAACAGCCGGTCCAGTCGCGCCCGCCCGCTCACTTCACGGCCTCCAGCACCTTGAAGCCGTCGCGCCGGGCCAGGGTGCGCCAGCGCCGGAAGGCCGGTTCGAGCGCCCGCTCGTAGGGCAGGGTCAGATTGGCCACCAGGAGGCACAGGCCCCCCGGCCGCAAGGCCCGGGCCGCCGCGGCGATGAAGGCCTCGCCCAGGCCGCGATCCTCATGCCCGGCGAGGTGGAACGGCGGGTTCATGACCACGAAGTCGAGCCCGCCTGGCGCCGCATCCGGGTCTCGAAGATCGGCCTGGACGATGCGCGCCCGGGGATCGGCGACATTGCGCCGGCTCATGGCGACCGCCCGGGCGTCGAGGTCGATCAGATCCAGGGCCGTCACGGCCTCATGGGCGAGGACCGCGCGCGCCAGAAGCCCCAGGCCGCAGCCGAAGTCGGCGCCCCGTCCGGCGAGCGCCGGCAACTTCTCGATCAGCAGCGCCGTGCCCGGATCGAGCCGGTCCCAGCTGAAGACGCCCGGCCAGGTCCAAAGGCCCCCCGGCGAGAGCGCGCGCGGCCCGCCCGCGACGATCGCCTCGGCGATGGCGTCCGCCGCGCCCGGGGCGCGGGCCACACAGATGCGATGGTGGCGCCGGGCGGTTTCGGCCACGGGGCAGCCGAGGGCCTCCAGCTCGCCGCGCAGGCGCGATCCGCCGAGGGTCTTGGGCGCCAGGGCGGTAAGGACGCCGCCCGGCTTCAGCACGCGAAGCGCCTGGGCCAGGACATAGGCGCGCTCGAGCGCCCCGGCGGGGGCCTGGACGGTGACGCGGTCGAGCGAAGCCTCGCCAAGGGCCTCCATCGGCGTGGCGCCCGGCGTCAGGGGCGAGACCTGGATCGCCTCGGCCGGGACCGGCGCCAGGGCCGCCAGCGGCGCGCCGTACACCGCCCAGGACGCGGCGAGGGTTTCGCCTGGGGCGCCGCTCACCGACCGGCCCTCATCCCCGCTCCCGCGTGCGGGCGAAGGTCACCTTGGGAAAGCGCTCGGTCAGATAGCCGACCTCCCAGGCCGACTTGGCCAGGAACACCAGGGACTGGTCGAGATCGTGCGCCACGGCCGAGCGATGGCGCGAGACGAAGACCTCCACCTCCGCCCGGTCCCCCTCCAGCCAGCGCGCCTCGGCATAGGGCGCGGGCTCGAACACCACGTCGAGGCCGTATTCCCCGCCCAGCCGGTCGGCCATGACCTCGAACTGCAGCGGCCCCACGGCGCCGACGATGAAATCCGAGCCCACCAGGGGCCGGAACAGCTGGCTGACCCCCTCCTCGGCGAGGCCTTCGAGGGCCTTCTTCAGGTGCTTGGCCTTCAACGGGTCGGTGACGCGCACCCGCTGCAGGATTTCCGGCGCGAAGTTGGGCAGGCCGGCGAAGCGCAGGGTCCCGCTCTGCGAGAGGCTGTCGCCCACCCTAAGGACGCCGTGATTGGGGATGCCCATGACATCGCCGGCGAAAGCCTCCTCGGCCAGTTCGCGGTCGGAGGCGAAGAACAGGATCGGCGCGTTGACGCTGAGCGGCTTTCCCGTGCCCTCGACCTTCAGCTTCATCCCGCGGGTGAAACGGCCCGAGGTCAGGCGGACAAAGGCGATCCGGTCCCGATGGTTGGGGTCCATATTGGCCTGGATCTTGAACACGAAGCCCGAGACCTCGTCGTCGCCCGGCGCCACGTGCGTCGCCTGGCCCGACCGGGTGGCCGGCGTCAGGCGCGGCGGCGGGGCGAAGGCGCCCAGGGCGTCGAGCAGTTCGTCGACCCCGAAATGGCGCAGGGCCGAGCCGAACAGAACCGGCGTCATGTGCCCTTCGAGAAACGCCTGCGGATCGAAGGCGGGCGAGGCCTCCTTGGCCAGGAGCGCGCCTTCGCGGGCCTCCTCCAGCTCCTCGGGACTCATCACCCCGTCGAGCGCATTGGAGGTCAGGGGAAGGATGCGGGTCGGGCCCGGCGTCTCACCCGCCGCCGCCCGCTCATAGACCAGGAACCGGTCGTGACGCAGGTCCACCATACCCCGAAAGCGGGCGCCCGAGCCGGCCGGCCAGTACAGCGGCGCCGGGTCCAGGGCCAGCTTGCTGGCGATCTCGTCCAGCAGGGCCAGGGGGTCCTGGGCCTCGCGATCCATCTTGTTGATGAAGGTGAGGATCGGGATGTCCCGCAGCCGGCAGACCTCGAACAGCTTCAGGGTCTGGGGCTCGATGCCTCGGGCCGCGTCCAGCACCATGATCGCCGCGTCGGCCGCGGTGAGGGTGCGATAGGTGTCCTCGGAAAAGTCCTCGTGGCCGGGCGTGTCCAGAAGGTTGAACATCAGGCCCGCGTGATCGAAGGTCATGGCGCTGGCGCTGACCGAAATGCCGCGTTCGCGCTCGATCTCCATCCAGTCCGAGCGGGTGCGGCGCTGTTCGCCCCGGGCGCGCACGGCCCCGGCGGCGCGGATCGCCCCGCCGGCCAGGAGCAGGTTCTCGGTCAAGGTGGTCTTGCCGGCGTCGGGATGGCTGATGATGGCGAAGGTCCGCCGTCGGGCGGCCTGCGCGGCGGGCGAACCCGTCAAGCTCTGAGACATGCCGCGCCGATACCCCGGCCCACCCAAGTCTGCAAATCGCCGGCTCGCAAATCATCGGGGCGAGAGCACGATGCGTCTTCGTCGACTCGGCGACGACGCGGGTTCTTGCTCTGTCTCTAAGTTTTGGAGCGCGTTGCAAAGCGCCGGGCCGGATCGGTCCGAACGCAACGCGCCCTGGAGCAGGCCCCGCGCGATCCTTATCGCCCCTCCACGTCCTCGGTCAGGAACCGCGCGCCGTCGGCGTCCTCGATCTCGATGACCCAGAGGTCGGGATCGCGCGCGACGGCGCGGTCGAGATAGGCGTCCACCGCGACCTCGTCGGCCTCCGTCAGGGGCTGCATCCAGACCGGATCGCCGCGCGCGCCCAGCGCCTGGGCCCAGAGGCGGACCTCCGCGGCCCGTCCATGGCGGGTCTTGACCAGCACCGCCCCGCCCCGCGCATCGCCCCGCCGCACCACGGTGGCGAAGGCGCCGCCCAAGGTCGCGCGCCGGATCAGGGCGGCGACCCAGATGTCGGTGGAGAGCTCCATGACCCCAATATGGCCCGGCGCCGGCCGCCAGGCCATGGCGCGCCCGCCCGCGCCCCCCCTTTTCCGCGCCGCGACCTAAGCTTAAGCAGAGCCCAGGGAGCGGGCGACTCCCACGACGCGGTCAGGGGAGGCTCGGTCTTGGAGCCGGTCAATATCGCCATCACGCTCAATCTGGGGCCCCATCCGGACCAGTCGATCTGGTACAACGGGGCCAATCAGAACTGCGTCTTTCTCTATCAGCTTCTCAAGCGCTGGCCGGGGGCGCGGCATGTCTGGCTGTGCCATGATGGGGAGATTCCCAGCCTGCCGCCCGGCATGATGCTGGACGCCTTCGCCGCCGACCTCCGCCCGATCCAGCAGGCCATCTACGACACCGACCTTCTGGTGGAGATGAACGTCTTTCTCGGGCCCGATTTCTACAATGTGCTGCACGCGCGCGGCGGCCGCTCGATCACCTACCGGTTCGGCAACGACTACGCCATCTCGGTGGAGGCCATGGTCTTTGGCGCCCACGACTGGGCCCCCAACCCCTACCACACGCGCCACGCCGAGGTCTGGACCAACCCTCAGCACATGAAGACCTGCGCCGGCCTCTTCGCCAGCACCTATCGCGCGCCGGTGGTGGAGCTGCCCCATCTCTGGGCGCCTCACTTCGTCACGCAGAGCCTGACGCGCGACTCCGAGACCGCCGCGCTCTGGGGTTATCGCCCGGGGCCGGGCCCCAAGCGGGTGGGCGTGTTCGAGCCGAACATCAATGTGGTCAAGACGACCCTGATCCCCATGCTGGTGGCCGAGGGCCTGTTCCGCCGCCGCCCGGAAGCCATCGCCCATCTCTTCATGACCAACACCGACAAGATCCGCGACAACCGGACCTTCAAGGAGATCGCGCTTAGCCTCGACATCGTCCAGGCCGGCAAGGCCACGGTGGAGGCGCGCTGGCCGTTCATCGACTTCGCCGCCCGGCATGTGGACATCGTTCTGAGCCACCAGTGGGAGAACGGCCTCAACTATCTGTTCTACGAGGCCCTGCACGGGGGCTATCCCCTGGTGCACAACTCCCCCTTCCTGGGCGTGGCCGGCTATTTCTATCCCGAGTTCGATATCGCCGCGGGCGCCGACGCCCTGGCCCGGGCCATCGACCGTCACGACGCCGACCTCGAAGGCTACGCCGCCCGCTCCCGCCGGGTTCTCGACGGCGTCGATCCGGCCAACCCCGCCGTCCTCGCCCGTTACGCCGCCCGCCTCGACGCGCTGTTCGCGGATCG
>DAIDGR010000066.1 GCA_027452265.1 Caulobacteraceae bacterium | reverse complement strand
GAGCATCTGACCAGGTGCGTTGCCCCAATCGCCCACCTTCGCCCGCGCCGCCGCCGAGGAGGCCCCGCACCCGCCTCACCTTGCATTAGGGGGCGATCGCACCTAGTTTTTCTCACCCCGGATCGCGCCTCTGACGCGCCGAGCGCCCCGCCTGCCGGGGCGTTGTTTCTTCCCTGCGAGACGTTTGGACTGCCATGGAAAAAGTACCGATGACGGCCGGGGGCTTTCAGACCCTCGACGAGGAACTCCGGCGCTTGAAGCTTCGGGAGCGCCCGGCCATCACCCAGGCCATCGGCGAGGCGCGCGAGCACGGCGATCTCTCGGAGAACGCCGAATATCACGCGGCCAAGGAGCGCCAGGGCTGGATCGAGAGCCGGATCGCCGAGATCGAGGACCGCATGGCCCGCGCCCAGGTGATCGACGTCTCCAAGCTGTCCGGCAGCCAGGTCAAGTTCGGCGCCACGGTCAGCGTGCTGGACGAGGACACCGAGGAGCAGGCCCGCTATCAGATCGTCGGCGAGCACGAGGCGGACGTCCGCTCGGGCAAGATCTCCATCGCCTCGCCGATCGCCCGGGCGATGATCGGCAAGGAGCGCGGCGACGTGGTCGAGGTCAACACCCCCGGCGGCGTCAAAGCCTATGAGATCCTCAAGGTCGAGTGGATCTGAGCCCCTCCGCCTCCGGACCCGCGTGAACGCATGAGCGACCCCCAAGATGTCCGCTGCCTGATCCTGGGCGCGGGTCCCGCCGGCTATACGGCCGCCATCTATGTGGCGCGCGCCATGTTGGAGCCGGTGATGATCCGCGGCCTCAGCCCGGGCGGACAGCTCACCATCACCACCGATGTGGAGAACTATCCCGGGTTCGCCGAGGTCATCCAGGGCCCCTGGCTGATGGAGCAGATGGAGGCCCAGGCCGCCCATGTGGGGGTGAGGCTGGAGGACGACCTGGCGATCAAGGCCGATCTCTCGCAACGGCCGTTCATCATCACCTGCGACTCCGGCAAGGTCTGGCGGGCCGAGACCCTGATCATCGCCACGGGCGCCCAGGCCAAGTGGCTGGGCCTGGAGAGCGAGAGCCGGTTCCAGGGCTTTGGCGTGTCGGCCTGCGCGACCTGCGACGGCTTCTTCTACCGCAACCGCGCGGTGGTGGTGGTCGGCGGGGGCAATACGGCGGTGGAGGAGGCCCTGTTCCTCACCAAGTTCGCCGACAAGGTCACGCTGGTGCATCGGCGCGACACCCTTCGCTCCGAGCAGATCCTGCAGGATCGCCTGATGGCCCACCCCAAGATCGAGGTGGTGTGGAACGCGGAGATCGCCGAGATCGTCGGCCAGAGCGATCCGCTGGGCGTCACCGGGGTGATTCTGCGCGATACGGTGAGCGGCGAGCGGCGCGACCTGGCCTGCGACGGGGTCTTCATCGCCATCGGCCACGCCCCGGCCTCGGAGCTGTTCGCGGGCCAGCTGCCCACCAAGAGCGGCGGATATCTGAAGGTCGAGCCGGGCTCCACGCGCACCCCGATCACGGGCGTCTTCGCCGCCGGGGACGTCACCGACGATGTCTATCGCCAGGCCGTGACCGCGGCGGGCATGGGCTGCATGGCCGCGCTTGAGGCCGTCCGGCTGCTGGCGGAGGAAGACCACCACCGCGCCAAGGCGTCCCACGCCCTTCCGGCC
Organism: Caulobacteraceae bacterium; assembly: GCA_027452265.1. Lineage (GTDB taxonomy): Bacteria > Pseudomonadota > Alphaproteobacteria > Caulobacterales > Caulobacteraceae > Acaudatibacter. Next base: position 8,655 of record DAIDGR010000066.1, on the reverse strand, counting down.
TGATCGCCAGGGCCTGATCGCCCGGGCCTGATCGCCTGAGCCTGATCCCCCGAGCGCGATCTAGAACTTCAATTCCAGCTGAACCTGCGCGTCCTTGACCGGTCTGGCCTTGCGTGGGCGGCGGCCGGTCATGGGCATCCCGCTGCGCCGGCTTCCGTGGCGCTCCTGGATGGCGTCGGCGGCCTCGCGGAACGCCTCGCCCCGCCGGGCGGCGAAGATGCGGCTCTTGGCCGCGGCCGCGCTGGCGGCGAGATCCACGATCCGCTCCGGATAGGCGCGACCGATCAGGGCCTCGCGGTCGTCCCACCGCCAGGGCTCGTGCACGAAGCTGTCGGGGACGCGCGCCAGTTCGGGGACCCAGCGGCGCACGAAGCGGCCGTCCGGGTCCTGGTCGTGGCCCTGCTTCACCACGTTGTAGACGCGGATCGTGTTAATCCCGGTGGACCCCGACTGCATCTGCATCTGCGGCCAGTGGATGCCGGGCTCATAGTCGGTGAATTGCCGCGCCAGGTGCAGGCCCGTCTCGCGCCAGGGCAGCCAGAGATTGTAGCTGGCGAAGGAGACCAGCATGGCCCGCATACGGAAATTGAGCCATCCGCTGGCCGCCAGCGCGCGGACGCAGGCGTCGAGGAACGGATAGCCGGTGCGGCCCTCGCGCCAGGCCGCGAACAGAGGCTCATCCGGCGTGGCGGGACGCAGTCCGCGAAGGGCTGGGTGTAGGTCCCGGGTCTCGAGGCTGGGCGCGCTCTCCAGCTTCTGAATGAAGTGGCAATGCCAGTGCAGGCGCCCGAGAAAGGAGACGAGGGACGCCCGCCAGGCCCCCGCCTCCGCCCCGCCCACACCCTCCAGGTCGCGCAGGCGCCGGCGCGCGGCCTGGGTGGTCTCCCGCACGGATACCGCGCCCCAGGCCAGATAGGGCGAAAGGCGTGAACAGGCCTGCGCCCCCTCAAGCGGGCTGGACATGGCCTTGCGATAGGTCAGGCCCCGTTCGTGCAGAAAGCTGTCCAGGGTCTCCAGCGCCGCCGCGCGTCCCCCCCTTTGCCGGAGGGGGCATGGATCAGACGCCAGGCCAAGCGCCTCGGGGCCCAGCCGCTCAGGCTCTGGCGTCGCCCCGGGATCGAGGTCCGGAATGGGGCGCAGCCGCTCCGGCGGCGGGGCCACGGGCTCGCCCATCCGCGCCTCCCAGCGCCGGGCCCAGCCGTCGCGGCTCGCAAGGCGCCGCACCACGCCGTCCTGACGGATTTCGCGCCAGGGGATGGAATGGGCCGCCGCCCAGGCCGCCACGGCCTTGTCCCGGGCATAGGTCCAGGCCGATCCGGTCTCCTCATGCGACCACAGGGCCGCCACGCCGAGGGCTGCGCGCAGGGCCTCAAGCACGGGGACGGCCTCGCCCACGCGCACGACCAGGGGCTGGCCCCGTCGCGCCAGGTCCTGTGACAGCTCCGCCGCGCATTCGGCCATGAAGGCGTACTGCCGCGCGGACACGTCCGGCTGACGCCAATAGGCCGGCTCGATCACCAGCAGCGGCAGGACGGGCCCGGCGCGCGCGGCCTCCAGCAGCGGCCGATGGTCGCTCACGCGCAGGTCGCGCTTGAACCAGACGATTTGGACCGGACCCGTCACGCTCCGCCTACAGCAGACCCAGCTCGCCCAGGACCTTGGGCATCCGGGCCTTGAGCTGGAAGAAACCCGCCCGGGCGTGGGGCCAGAAGGCCTGGTCCCAGGGGCGCTGGACCTGAGCCAGGGAAAGGCCCGCGGCCTCCAGGACGGGCGCCCAGTCCGCCAGGCGGTCGCGCGTCGGCCCCACGGGGATATAGGGCGTGGCCAGGGCCTCGGCGCCCCGGGCGTGGGCGAGGTCCGCCAGCTCGCGCGCCGAGCGGATCGAAACCGGACTAAGGCCAGGGATGGCCGCGAGGCGGGCCCGGGCGTCGGCCAGGGCGTCGGCGCGGAACCGCGAGACGATCTCACCCTCGCCAGGACAGGGCTGGGGCGCCAGCAGGGCGGCGCCGACCGCCCGGGCGGGATCGAGGGCCCAAAGCTCGGGCGTCAGATCCTCCTCGGTCACAAGCCAGAGAATGCGGCGCCCGCCCGGCGTGGCGTCGCCCTTGGGCAGGGGGCCTCGCACCGGCGCGGCGGCCTCGTCCAGGGGCGGGGCCGTGGCGGCCAACTGGCCTGCCGAGGGATGAAGGCGACCCTCGGTATAGGCTGCGATGTTGTCGGCCCGGGCGAGGTAGGTCTTGCCGCGCGTGTGCAGGCCCGCCACCCAGCGCCAGGAGAGGGTATTGGAGGCCGGATCGCCGTCCAGGAGGCGGCGCAGGAACAGCTCCGCGCCCAGAACCCAGGGCAGGCCCAGCGTGAAGATCCACACGCTGGCGAACCACATCCGCGCATGATTGTGCAGATAGCCGGTCTCGGCCAGTTCCCGCGCCCAGACGTCGAACGCCTCCAGCCCGGTCTCGCCGGCCTCCGCCCCGGCCAGGCGTCGGGCAAAGGCGCAGTCGGCCGCCCGCCGGGACTCGGCCTCGGCGCACTGGGCCCGATAGGCATCCCAGACGCCCGGATGCTGCTCCAGCCAGCCCTTCCAGTAGGTCCGCCAGCAGACCTCCTGCACGAACTTCTCGGCGGCGGCCCAGCCATGCCGGGCCAGGGCCGCGGCGGCGAGCTCCTCTTCGGCGATCAGGCGCGGACGAACATAGGGCGACAGGCCCGACACGGCCGTGTGACGGCCTGGACCCCAGTCAAAATTGCGCCGGGCGGCATAGGCGCGACCGGCGCGATCGGCGAAGGCGTGGAGCCGCGCTAGAGCCGCCGCCCGGCTGGCCGGCCAGCCCGCCGCGGCCAGGGCCGCGAACCCCTCCGGCTCCGCATCCGTCTCCCAGGGGTTCACGTCCGGACCGCCTGGCGCCTTGGGATCAGCCCGGCGAGGCGCGAAAGGATGGGCCGCACGGTCAGGAAGGCCCTATAGGCGCCCTCAAGCAGCCGCAGGCGCAGCGGCCCGTTGCACAGCCGCGCCAGGACCCGCCAGCCCGGCAGGGTTCGCCACAGGGCCACGAACGCGGCCGCGCCCGAATGGAGCCTGCCATCCGGGCCCCGGACGTGGAAGCGCCTCAGCGCCGCCTCGCGCGTCAGGTCCGTCCCCAGGGCGCAATCCGGATCGGCCACGTCCACGAACCTCGGGGCCCGCCCCGGCGCGACAGGCGCGCGGCGATAGACGCCGATCTCGGCCGCGCACAGGGGACAGGCGCCGTCGAAATAGACGGTGGCGGACGCGACGTCGGAGGGGTCCGGGGGGTCCGGGGCGGCGGGTTCGGTCACAGGCGGCCTGGTGGGCGGGGGTTGAACGCCCCGCTCAGGTGTGACCGAAGCGCCCAGGCTGCAAGGCCGGCCAACGCCGGCGCGCGATCCGACGCCGATCGCGCGGACCATCCGCCCGTTATCGCGCCATTCGGAACCGGGCCGACACATGAGCGACGCAATCGCGCGTCACAGAGTCCTGAACACCGTTAATATATCGCGGATCGGGCGGGCGGCGAGAACGACAGACCATGACGGCATGGGATGAGGACACGAGCGGGGCGGGCGACGCGGGGGTCCTGGAGGCCGAGGCGACGACCGCGGATCCGCTTGCGGCCGCACAGTCCGAGCTCGTCTTTCGGTGCCCCGCCGAACTCATGGGCCGCATCCCCTCGCCCATCCCCGCCGCGCGAGGCCTGCCGGACTGGCTGCGCACCATGCCCGCCGAGGCGTTCAGCGCCCTGGTGGATGGGGTGGACGACACGCTCAAACGCTGTCCGCCGTTCGTGGACGCCATGAGCGAGGGATTCCTGATCCCCCTGGTGAGCGATCTGCATGTGCGGGACGGCGCCTTCACCTGGGACGCGGACTGGCCGGAGGAGCGGTCGCTCCCCTATCCCCGCGCGCCCATCGGCCTGCACGATCCGGCCCAGACGACCGGGACGCCGTTTCACGATCCGGACGCCTTCACGGTGAAACTGCACAATCTCTGGACCCTGGAGGCGCCGCGGGGCTGGTCGGTGCTCTTCACCCATCCCGTCAACCGCGAGGACCTGCCGTTTCGGACCCTCACTGGCCTGGTGGACTGCGACCGCTATCGCGATGGCTTCATTCACTTCCCCGCCGTCTGGCGCGACATGGGGTTCACCGGGACCTTGCCGGCGGGAACGCCGATCGCCCAGGCCTTTCCGATCCGCCGCGACCGGCTGGCCCACGTCATCGCGCCGATGAGCCCGGCCCAGACCCAGGCCGCGCGGGACCTCGCCGTGGAGATGGGCCGCGAGCGGGGCGTCTATCGCAAGCGCTTCAGGCGCTGACCGGTCCGGTCAGGAACGCCGCGGCGTCGCGCGGTCGAAGAAAGGCCCGGCCATGGGCGCTGTCCGCCAGGGCGAGGATCAGCCTTCCCAGGGGCGCCGCGCCCGCCTGGCCCAGGGCCCGAAGCTCGGCCTCCGCGAGGGCGCGGTCCCCCGCCTCTCCCAGGGCGCGCGCCCATTCCAGCCGCACCGGCGCAAAGTCGGGTCTCCGCGCCCGGGCCCGCGCGAACCATTCGGCGGCTTCTGAGAAGGCGCCCTCCAGCGTCGCGAGCTGTCCCCAGGCCACGCAGGCGGCGAAGCGATCCGCGTCCAGCCGGGCCAGAGCCGCGCGCGCGCCGTCGCGATCATCGCGCGCCATGCGGACGCTGGCGAGCCCCAGCCACAGGGCCTGAGCGTCCGGGGCGAGGCCCAGCCCCTCCAGAAAGGCGGCTTCGGCGCCGGCCAGGTCCCCTGCGCTCTTGAGCGCCTCGCCAAGCCGGATGAACGCCGACAGCGGCGCCGGGCGCATGGCGCAGGCGCGCGTCAAGGTGGCGATGGCCGCCGGCGCCTGCCCGGCCGCGCTCTGCGCGTCGGCGAGGCCAAGGCGCGCCTGGGCCAGGATCTGGACCGCCAGGGGCGCGGCGGGGTCGGCCGCCCAGGCCGCCTCGGCCAGGGCTTCGGCCTCGGCCCAGCGACGGTCTCGCAGGGCCTCTTGCGCGGAACGGAGGTCGGCAGGGGTCATGGACGGGTCTTGTGCACCTTCGCGCCCCGCGCCGCCATGGGCCTGATCCCGCTTGGTCACGCCGGGGAACCCTCCGCACCCGGACAAGGCGCGATCACGTTTTCGGGGGCGGGACGGTTTGTCGCTTTGCAAGCCCCAGGCGCCGGCCTATATGTCGTTCAGGACTTATGCTCAAAGTTAGCATATCTCCTGCCGAGGAAATGCCGGTCGCCATCCGCCCCGGCCTTTTTTCGGGCCCTACTAATGCTCAATTTGAGCATAAAGAGGCGAGACCCATGGCTGACGGCGCCCTGCCCTTATCCGCCTACACCCCGGCCGTGGAGGCCGCGACGGCGGCGATCCGCGAGAAGCTCAAGGATACCGTCACCCCCCTGGAGTGGCGCCTTCAGGCGCCGCTGATCGCCGAGATCAATGCGCTCAAGCGCGACAGGAACGCCGTGGTCCTGGCGCACAACTACATGACCCCCGACATCTTCCACGGCGTGGGCGACTTCGTGGGCGACAGCCTGGGCCTGGCCATCGCCGCGGCCCGCAGCGAGGCCAAGGTGATCGTTCAGGCCGGCGTCATGTTCATGGCCGAGACCTCCAAGGTCCTGTGCCCCGACAAGACCGTGCTGATGCCGGATCTGGAGGCGGGATGCTCGCTCGCCGCCTCGATCACGGCCGAGGACGTGCGCCTGATCCGGGCGCGCTATCCGGGCCTGCCCATCGTCACCTACGTCAACACCACCGCCGCGGTGAAGGCCGAGACCGACGTGTGCTGCACCAGCGCCAATGCCGTGGACGTGGTGGAGTGGGCGGCGCGCGAGTGGGGCGTGGATCGCGTCATCCTGCTGCCGGACGAATACCTGGCCCGCAATGTCGCCCGCCAGACGCACGTCGGCATTCTCGCCTGGAAGGGCCGCTGCGAGGTGCATGAGCGGTTCGACGCCGAAGACATCGCCGAGATGCGCCGGTCCTGGCCGGACGCGGAGATCCTGGCCCATCCCGAATGCCCGCCGGAGGTGCTGGCCGCCGCCGATTTCGCCGGCTCCACGGCGGCCATGAGCGACTACGTGGCCGAGCGCAAACCCCGCCGGGTGGTGCTGATCACCGAATGCTCCATGGCAGACAATGTCGCCTGCGATGCGCCGGACACCGCGTTCGTGCGGCCCTGCAACCTCTGTCCGCACATGAAGCGCATCACCCTGACCGCCATTCGCGACGCCCTCCTGACCGGCGCCCATGTGGTCGAGGTGGACCCGGACGTCGCCGCGCGCGCGCGCACCGCCGTGCAGCGCATGATCGACCTGCCCCGCCCCGCCAAACCGGCGCGATACGATCTGGTCCGCGCCGGCCACGCCGTGGCCGTGGAGCTGATCTGAGGGCGCCATGCCGCTCCCGCCCGCCCAATCCGCCGTCGGCGCCCCGGCCCTCTTCCGCGCCGCGCAGGGCGAGGCCTGGCTGCATGATGGGCCGTTGATCCTCGGCGCCGGGCTGGCGGGGCTGGCCGCCGCCCTCGCCGCCGCGCCCCGCGCCACGCTCGTGGTCAGCCCCGCGCCGCTCGGCGGAGCCTGCGCCTCCGCCTGGGCCCAGGGCGGCATGGCCGCGGCCCTGGACCCGGCCGACGATCCCGACCAGCACGCCGCCGACACCCTCGTGGCCGGAGCGGGCCTGTGTGACCCCGAGGCCGTGGCCGTCCTGACGCGCGAAGGCCCCGACGCGGTGCGCTGGCTCGCGGCTCTGGGCGCCCCCTTCGACCGGGACGCCGCCGGCGCCTTTCAGCTCAGCCTCGAAGCCGCCCACGGCCGGGCCCGGGTGGCGCGGGTCGGCGGCGACGGCGCCGGCGCGGCGATCATGGACGCCGTCATCGCCCAGGCGCGGGCGGCGGCGCACGTGACGTTCTGGGAAGACGCCCGCGCGGTCTCGCTCCTCAGCGACGCCGAAGGTCGGGTGCGCGGCGCGCTCATCTCGCGGCAGGGCCGCCTGATCCGGGTGATCGCCTCGACCGTGATCCTGGCGACAGGCGGGGTCGGCGGGCTCTATGCGGTGACCACGGACCCCGCGGAGGTGGACGGCTCGGGCCTGGGCCTCGCGGCCCTGGCGGGGGCGGAGATCCAGGATCCGGAGATGGTCCAGTTTCACCCGACCGCCCTGGCCCTGGGGCTGGATCCCGCGCCCCTGGCCACCGAGGCCCTGCGGGGCGAAGGCGCGGTCCTGGTGAACGCCGCGGGCGAGCGGTTCATGCCCGCCCTCGACCCGCGCGGAGATCTGGCGCCGCGCGACATCGTCGCCCGGGGCGTGGCGGCCCAACTCGGACGGGGCGGCGCCTTCCTCGACGCGCGGGAGCCGCGCATCCGCGGCTTCGCCCACCACTTCCCCGCCGTCTTCGCCGCCTGCCAGCGCGCCGGCCTCGACCCGGCGCGGGACCTTCTGCCTGTCCAGCCGGCGGCCCACTACCATATGGGCGGGGTGCGCGCCGACCTGGCCGGACGCTCCAGCCTCGAAGGCCTGCTCGCGGCGGGCGAGTGCGCCGCCAATGGCGTCCACGGCGCCAACCGCCTGGCCTCCAATTCGCTGCTGGAGGCCGCCGTCTTCGGCCGCCGCGCCGGAGCGCTGGCCCGCGACCGGTCCGCCGTCCCCACCCGTCCCCTGGCGGCCGCCCCCGCCGCCAGGCTTCCCGCCGCCGAGCGCGCGGCCCTGAGGCAGGCCATGGCCCGGGCCGCGGGGGTGGCGCGCGACCGGACGGGACTGGAGGGGCTGCTGGGCGCCATTCTGGCCCAGGGCGAGCGCCATGGAGACGCCCCTCTCCTCGTGACGGCCGCGCTGATCGTCCGGGGCGCCCTGGCGCGCACGGAAAGCCGCGGGGCCCACGTTCGCCTGGACCACCCCGAAACCGCCGCCGAGGCCCGCCACACCCGGCTGCGGCACGCGCCCCTCGACGCGGCCTCGCGACGCGCGGCCTGACACGTCCTCACTCCCGCCCCGCCCCCTCACCGTCCCGGCCCCCATGACCTCCATCGAGCCCCTGCCCGACCGCCTCATCGCGCCCGTCGTCGAACTGGCCCTGGCCGAGGACCTGGGGCGCGGCGGCGACATCACGGCCATGGCTTGCGTGCCCGCCGAGGCCCGACTCACCTGCGCCTTCGTGGCGCGCAGGGCCGGGGTTCTGGCCGGACTGGACAGTGCGCGCCTCGCCATGGCCGCGGTGGATCCGGTCATCGCCTTCCGCGCCCAGCGTCGTGACGCGGAGGTCATCGCGCCCGGCGACGTCCTGGCCACGGTGGAGGGGCCGGCCCGGGCGATCCTCACGGCCGAACGCACCGCCCTCAACCTGATGAGCCGGCTGAGCGGCGTGGCCAGCCTGACGGCGCGCTATGTGGCCGCCGTGGCGGGGACAAGGGCGCGGGTGATCGATACGCGCAAGACGACGCCCGGCCTTCGGGCGCTGGAGAAATACGCCGTGCGCTGCGGCGGCGGGGCCAATCACCGCTTCGGGCTCGATGACGCCATCCTGATCAAGGACAACCACATCGCCGCCTGCGGATCGGTGGGCGCGGCCGTGGCCCGCGCCCGCGCGCACGCCGGTCACATGGTCAAGATCGAGGTGGAGGTGGACAGCCTCAC
>DAIDGR010000065.1 GCA_027452265.1 Caulobacteraceae bacterium | reverse complement strand
ACCCGACCTATGCCCTGGCGCGATCGAAGACGGCGTCGCGCGACGGTAAGGCTCCGCGCGTGCGCCCTGGCGATCATGGGATCAGACAGGTCGGGGGTTTCGGCATATGCGCGGTTTGGGGTTCGCGTCTCGCCGTGAAGGCGGGATCGGGGTGTGCGCGGGTTGGGGGCGGGGCAGCCTCCTAGAGCGCGTTGCGTTTGTACGGAACCAACCCGGCGCTTCGCAACGCGCTCAGGAACCTAAAGATAGAGCACGATTCAGCGTCTTCGCCGAATCCACGAAAACGCATCGTGCTCTGGAGCGCAATGCGTTCGGACGAAACCGAGCCAATGCTTCGCAACGCGCTCAAGGACTTCAAGAAAGAGCACGATTCAGCATCTTCGCCGGATCCGCCAAAGCGCATCGTGCTCTGGCGGCCAGCGCCCTGGCCAGCCTGTTGTGCGCGGGCGTCGCCCGGGCGGACCCCGCGAGCGGCGATCCGGCCGTCTCCACGGCCGGGTCCATCGCGGCGGCGCCCCAGCCGGCCGTCCCCGCGGCGCCCGACCTGGGCTCCAATCCGATCCAGCGCTTTTTCGCCTATCAGGCCTGGGAGATGGGCAAGTCCGGACCGCCGGCCGATCCCAACGCTCCGCCCTCGCGCCGTTCGCCCTGGCCCTCTCAGCCCGAGACCTCGCCGCCCATGCCATTCACCGAGTGGCCCTATGGCGGGACGACCGATATCGGCGTCAATCGCGCCAGTTCGGTGGACAGTCCGCTGATGGTGGCGATCGCCGACACCGGCCTCGGCAAGACGCTGAACGCCGCCCACATCCAGGCCTATGGATGGCTCGACTTCGGCGGCAATGTCAGCTCCAGCAGCGTGCGTGGCGGCAACTCGCCCGCCGCCTACGACTACAACCCTAACCGCCTTCAGATGGACCAGGCCGTGCTCTACGTGGAGCGGACGCCGGACACGGTCCAAACCGACCACGTGGACTGGGGCTTTCGCATTTCGGCGCTTTACGGGACGGACTATCGCTATACGACCGCCTACGGGATCGCCAGCTATCAGCTGCTGAAATACAACAAGGCCTATGGCTATGACTTCCCCATGGTCTACGCCGAACTGTATGTACCGAAGATCCTGCAAGGCTTGGTCATCCGCGTCGGCCGTTACATCGCCCTGCCGGATATCGAGGCGCAACTTGCGCCGAACAATTATATGTACAGTCATTCTCTGACCTACACGTTCGATAACTATACGAATACGGGTGTGCAGGGGACCTTGGCCGTCACCCGGAATGTCTTTGTTCAGTTGGGGCTCAGCGTCGGCAGCGACACCGCCCTGTGGAACGCCGGCGCGCGCCTGCCCAATCTCTATGTCCTCACGGGCCATGCCGACCCGATCTATCCGGGCCGGACCTTTCTCAAGGACCCGGGCGCCGTACCCTCCTTCACCGCCTGCCTGCGGATGCAGAGCAACAGCGCCAACGACAACGTCTATTTCTGCGCCGACGCCATCAATCACGGGCAGTACGGATACAACAACCTGCAATGGCTGGGCGTGACCTATTACCACCGTTTTGACGATCACTGGCACATCGCGCTGGAAACCTGGCACATTCAGCAAAACGGGGTTCCAAACCTGAACAACCCGACAAGTCAGGCGATCATCGCCGGCGGCGGCGAGCCGTTCTCACCGCAGTTCCTGCCGTTCAACGCGCCGAACGGAGCTCTGTGCCGCAACCGCAATGCTCTGACCTGCAATGCGCCTGAGCAAACGGCCCTGTTCTACCTGAACTACAGCCCCGAGGCCCTCGACAATTTTAGCCTGCGCGGCGAAGTGTTTGACGATATCGTCGGCCAAAGGACCGGCGTGGCGACGACCTATTACGAGGCGGCGCTGGGATGGCAGCACTGGCTCTCGCCGCAGATCGAGCTTCGGCCCGAGATCAGCTGGTATCACTCCGCCAACGCCCCGGCCTTTAACGGTAACAGCAATATCGGTCTTCCGCCGGACAAGAAGACAGAGGTGGTGGCCGCGGGGGATTTGATCGTCCATTTCTGAGGATCGGAGACGGCGTCGGGTCGAGCGGTCGCCGCCGGTCCTGGTCTCGCATCGCCTTGAGCACGATGCGTTTTCGTGGAATCGGCGAAGACGCTGAATCGTGCTCTATCTTTAGGTTCCTGAGCGCGTTGCGAAGCGCCGGGTTGGTTCCGTACAAACGCAACGCGCTCTGGTTCAGCGCTTGGCTTCCGCCCACCAGCCCCCGCCGAGCGCCTCGAACAGCGCGGCCGTGTCGGTGAACCGGGCGGTCTCAGCCTGGATCAGACCCTGGCGCGCCTGAAGTTCGGCCTCATCGGCGGTCAGCCGTTCGATTTCGGTCACTTGTCCGTGGTCGAGCTGGCGTCGCGTGATCTCCAGATTGTCCATGGCCGCGCGCTCCCCGGCGGCGGCGGCGTCGAGGCCGGCGGCGTCAGCGTGCAGGGCGGTCAGGGTGTCGGCGACATTCTGCAGGGCGGCCAGGACGGTTGATCGATATTGCGACTTGGCCTGATCGAGCTGCGCCTCCGCCGCCTTCTGACGGCGATAGAGCATGCCGCCCTCAAAGATCGGCTGAACGACGCCGGCGCCCAGCGACCACTCGGAATTGCTGCTGGAGAGCAGGTTGGACCAGGCGCTCGAAGCCCCTCCGGCCAGGGCGGTGAGGGTGAAGGCGGGCAGGCGCGCGGCGATGGCCACGCCGACCTGCGCGCTCGCCGCATGCAAATTGGCCTCCGCCTGCAGGATGTCGGGGCGCTGCCGGACCAGGGCGGAGGGCAGGCTGAGCGGCAGCGCATAGGGCAGGGTCAGGCTCGCCAGATCGATGTCGATCGCGGGCAGTTCGCCCGGACTGACGCCCACGAGATAGGCGATGAGGTCGCGCGCCTGGCCCTCAGCCCTCCTCAGCGGGGGGAGGGCGGCCTGGGCCTGAGCAAGAGCGCCCTCCTGGACCGCCACGGCCTGCGCGGCGATCTGGCCTTGGGCGGCCTGACCGCGGATCACATCGAGCATGCGCTGGCTGTCGACCACGATCTGTTCCTGCGCGGCGACCTGCGCGCGCAACGAGGCCTCGGTGAAGGCCGCGGCCACGAGGTTCGCGATCAAGGTCTGACGGACCGCTTCGGTCTGATAGCGTTGCTGATCCTCGGAGGCGCGCGCCGCCTCGATCTGGCGGCGAACCCCGCCAAAGACATCGGGCGTGTAGCCGACATTCACCTGCGCCGTCTGGAGCGAGTAATAGTATTGTGAGACCCCGAGGACCGGCGAGAGGTAGGTGGAGCTCTTGTTGCGGCTGGAGCCTGCCGCCGCGTCGACGGTCGGCAAAAGCGCGCCGCTCTGGGCCAGGGTGTTCTCGTGCGCGGCTCGCAGCGCCGCCTCGGCGGCGGCCAGATCCGAATTGGTCTTCAGCGCTTGGTCGACCAGACCATCGAGCGTCGGGGACCCGAACGCCGTCCACCACCGGGCAGGGACGGGCGCATCGACGATGAGGCGTTGCTCGGCGCCCCCCACGCCGTTTGAGGCCGAGATCGCGGTCTCATTGGTCTTGCCATAGCTCGCGGCGGCGCTGGGCGCCTGCGGGTGGAAGTTCGGGCCGACGGCGCAGGCGCTCAGGCCAAGCCCCAGAAGACCCAGGCCGGCGGCGTGTCGTCGAGACCGGCTCATGGCGTCGCCTCCGGACCAAAGCCATCGAGGACCGCGCGGGCCTCGCGGAGCCGAGCCTTAACGATCCCGTCGCGGGGGATGAAGGCCGACGACATAAAAACCCCGTTCGTTTCTTCGCTCACACGACCGTCGCACAAGCGATGCAGGTTGCTTTTTGCGCGAGTCTGGCGAGACCTGCGTCGAGTGATCAGGAGCCCAGACGGGGCGTACGAGGGGGATATGACGTCCCAGCCAGGCGAGATCTCCTTCGGCCGTCGCCCGAGCCATACGGCGGGGGCCCTGGCGTTGTGTCTCGTGCTCAGCGCTCTGGCGGGCTGTGGCGCGAAGAAGGCTGCCTCCGCGGCTCAGGGCCCCATGCCGGGGTCGGTCGAACTGAACGCCAAGCAGCTCGATCTGATCCAGATCGAACCGGTGCGCAGCCTCGCATTCGCGCAACGCCAGGATGCCATGGGGACGATCAGCTTCGACCAGGATCGGACCAGCCAAGTCTCGACGCCCTATCAAGGGCGGATCGTGGCCATCTTCGCCCAACTGGGCGACCATGTGCGCCGGGGCCAACCCCTTTTCACCCTTGAGAGCCCCGACCTCATACAGGCCGAGTCGGCTCTGATCGCCGCGGCGGGGGTGAGGGACCTGACCGACCGGGCGCTGAAGCGGACACGGGACCTGGCGGCGGACCGCGGCGCGTCTCAGGCCGCTCTGGACCAGGCCGTCTCGGATCAGATGACCGCCGAGGGCGCCTATGCCGCGGCGCGGCAGGCGGTGAGGGTGTTTGGCAAGTCCGAGGCCGAAATCGACGCCATCATCCACAGCCGCAAGGTCGATCCGGCTCTGGTCATCCGCAGCCCGACGGATGGCGTGATCTCGGCGCGCGCCGCGGCGCCCGGCATGCTCGTCCAGCCCGGGAGCAACCCAGCGCCCTTTTCGGTAAGCGATACCTCCAGACTCTGGATGCTGGCGGAGGCGCCGGAGGCTGAGGCCCAGGACTTCAGACTTGGCGAGCCGGTGAGCGTCAAGGTCGATGCGGTTCCCGGGGTCACGTTTCCCGGCAAGATCGAGACCATCGCCGCCAACGTCGATCCGAACCTCCACACGGTCGAACTCCGATCGGAGATTCGCGACCCCTCGGGCCGTCTCAAGCCCGGAATGCTGGCCTCGTTCCGGATCACCACCGGGCCGCCCCTGCCGGGCCTCGCCCTGGCTCAGGACGGCGTGGTGCGCGAGGGCGATGGGACGCTCACGGCCTGGGTCACCCGTGACCGGCGTCACTTTTTCCAGCGTCGGGTCACGGTGGGGCTGACGGTGGATGGCTACGACCAGATCCTGACCGGGCTTGAGCCGGGCGAGTTGGCGGTGACCAAGGGCGCGGTCTTTCTCGACAACATGCTGAACGCCACGCCCGATGACGACTGAGCCACGGTCAAGAGGCGTCCGGGCGGCGGGACGCCGATGCTGAAGACCCTTCTCGCCTTCGCCCTGACCCGGCGCGCCGTCGTGGTGCTGGGCTTTCTGGTGCTGGTCGGCGGAGGGCTGATCGCCTTCACGCGGCTCAATATCGAGGCCTATCCCAATCCGGCCCCGGTGATCCTGGAGATTTCCGCCCAGCAGGGCGGCCTCTCGGCGGAGGAGATGGAGCGCTACTACACCATACCCATGGAGGTCGCCCTCTATTCCACGCCCGGAATCGCCAATATCCGGTCGACCTCGTTCTATGGCCTCAGCTTCGTACGGGTCACCTTCAAGTACGGGGTGGACTACAACTTCGCCGCGACCCAAGCCGCCCTGGCTCTGCAGCAGGGCGTGTCTCTGCCTGGCGGCCAGATTCCGCAGATCAATCAGTCGAGCGAGGTCGGCGAGGTCTATCGCTACCAGCTCACCGGCCCGCCGCACTTCGGCCTGACCAACCTGCGCACGGTCCAGGACTGGATCGTCCTGCGTCGCCTCAGCACCATTCCGGGCGTGGTTCAGGTCAATAGCTGGGGGGGGACGACCAAGGAGTTCGACGTCGCGGTCGATCTCAAGAAGCTGCAAGGCTTCAGTCTCACCCTGCCCCAGGTCATCACGGCGCTCGGGAACGCCAATGTGAATGTCGGGGGGCGCGAGATCGCCATTGGCCAGCAGTCGGTCAATATCCGCGGCATTGGCCTGATCGACGACGGCGGCGCGGATGACCTGACCCAGGGTGACAGGATCGGCGACATCGAGAATATCGTTCTGGCGCAGCAGAACGGTGTTCCCGTCAGGATCAAGGATATCGCCAAGGTTTCCGTCGGCTATATGCCGCGCCTGGGCATCGCCGGCCGCGATCATGACGACGATATCGTCGCGGCGATCGTGGTCATCGGCCGCAATTACCACACCCACGACGTCCTGCCGAAGATCAAGGCCATGGCGGCGCAGATGAATCACGACGGCAGCCTGCCGCCCGGGGTTCAGATCAAACCCTATTACGACCGCTCGCAGCTGGTCAGCGTGACCACCCACACGGTGCTCGAGAACCTGCTCTTCGGCTGCCTTCTGGTGTTTCTGATCCAGTGGGCCTTTCTGGGCGATTTGCGCAGCGCGATCATCGTCGGGATCAATATTCCCTTCGCGCTCCTGTTCAGCATCATCATCCTGGTGGTCCTGGGACAGGACGCCAATCTGCTCTCCCTCGGCGCCGTGGATTTCGGAATCATCGTCGATTCGGCCGTGATCTTGGTGGAGAACATCTTCCGCAACTTCCAGCAGCCCAGGCCCGAACAGCTTGTCCTGCTCGGGCGGTTGGCGCAGGGCGATTTCGGCGCCGATCCGACCGTCAATTATCGCGGCGCCGGCCGCGCGGTCTGGACCAACCGCCTGCGCCTGATCCTGCTCAGCGCCATGCAGGTGGACAACGCCGTCCTGTTCTCCAGCCTGATCACGGTCTCGGCCTTCATCCCGCTCTTCACCATGCAGGGCGTCGAAGGGCAGATCTTCGGGCCGATGGCGCGGACCTACGCCTTCGCCCTGGCCGGCGCCCTGATCGCCACCTTCACGGTGACGCCCGTGGCGGCCTCCCTGCTTCTGCCGCGCAAGGTGGAGGAGGTCGAGACCGTCATCGTCCGGGCCATACGGCGTGTCTATTCGCCGATCCTGCGCTGGTCGCTCGACCATCGGCGTCAGGTGGTGGCGTTCGGCCTCGCCTTCCTGGTGGGGACGGGGCTCCTCGCCACCCGGCTGGGCAGCGAGTTCCTGCCCGCCCTGGAAGAGGGCAATTTCTGGATCCGGGCCTCGCTCCCGCCGACCATGACCCTGGACGACGGCACGGAGGCCACGCGCAAGATCCGCGACATCCTGCTGCGCTATCCGGAGGTGCAGACCGTGGTCTCGCAGCACGGGCGACCCGATAACGGCACCGACGCCTCGCCGTTCTCCAATATCGAGCTGTTCGTGCCGTTGAAGCCCATGAGCCAGTGGCCGGCGGGCGTCACCAAGGACAAGCTTACCAGCGAGGTCCTCCACACCTTCCAGCGCGAGCTGCCGGGGGTGAACTTCAACTTCTCCCAGTACATTCAGGACAATGTCGAAGAGGCCCTGTCGGGTGTGAAGGGCGCCAATTCGGTCAAGATCATCGGTCCCAACCTGGTGGAGGATGAGCGGCTCGCGTCCCAGGTCTACGACCAGATGGCTCAGGTCAGGGGGATTGCCGATCTCGGCGTCTTCCATGTCATGGGCCAGCCCAATCTCGACATCCGGATCGATCGGGAGAAGGCCGCGCGCTATGGCCTCAATACCGGCGACGTCAACACCGTGATCCAGGCGGCTCTGGGGGGCGCCCCCGCGACAACGGTCCTGGAAGGCGACCGGCAGTTCAGTCTCGTGGTGCGCGCCCAGCCCGACCAGCGCCGCTCGGTCGAGGACATTCGAAACCTCAAGGTGGGTTACACCACAGCCACAGGCGCGGTGGCCTACATCCCCCTCAGTGAACTAGCGACGATCAGCGAGGATACGGGGGCGGCCTATATCTATCACGAGGCCACCAAGCGCTATGTGCCGGTGAAGTTCTCGGTGCGCGGGCGGGACCTTGGCGGCGCGGTGGCGGAGGCGCAGGCGCGCATCGCCCGCAATGTCCAGCTTCCCAATGGCTATCGCCTGGTGTGGGCCGGGGAGTTCGAGGACCTGAAACTGGCTGAAAAGCGCCTCGCCGTGGTCGCGCCGCTCAGTCTGCTGCTCATCTTTCTGCTGCTCTACGGCATGTTCAATTCGCTCAAGGATGCGCTCATGGCGGTGGTCGGCATCCCCTTCGCCGTGGGTGGAGGCATCATCGCCCTTTGGCTCGCCCATTTGCCGATCAGCGTGTCGGCCGACGTCGGGTTCATCTCCCTGTTCGGGGTCTCGGTGATGAACGGCATTCTGCTGATGACCTATTTCAACCACATCAGGAGCCGAGGCGAGAGGCCGCTGGAGGCGATGTATCAGGCGGCGGAACAACGCATGCGGCCCATGCTGATGACCGCCCTTTCCGCCTGTATCGGCCTTTTGCCGGCCGCCCTGTCACATGGCATCGGCAGCCAGGTTCAGCGTCCTTTGGCCACGGTGGTGGTCGGCGGCATGCTCTCCGCGCCCATGATGCTTCTGGCTGTGGCGCCCGCCTTCGTCATCTTCTTCACCCGTGAGGAGGCCCCGCGGTCCCGACGGCTGTTCCGGTTCGGGCGGCGGCGGCGATGAGGCTTTTGCTGACCCTGGCGAGCGTGATCGTGACGGCGAGCGCCGCGCCCAATCCGCAAGTCCCCGTCGCGGTCGCCGTGGCGGCCTCCGGGGCGGCGCGTTTCCGGACGCAACCCCTTGAGCGTGTGCCGCCAGGTCCAGCCCTGTCGCGGCGCTCCGGCCCGCGCCTCACGCGACCCGGGCCGGTCATGACCCTCGGCGGGCCGGTCGCGCGACCTGCGCGGGTTGAGGGAATTTCGCCCCGCCCGAAATAGGAGCGGAGAGAGCCGACTGGCGCCGCCGGGCAGGATTGAACTGCCGACCTCAGCCTTACCAAGGATGCGCTCTACCACTGAGCTACGGCGGCGCGCCCGTCGGGGGAGCGGGGTGATTAGCGAAACTGTGTCCCAGAGGGAAGCGAAATCCCGCTTGACCGCGCTTTGGGGTGAGGCCACCTCAGCGACCATGAGCAAGCCCGATGATCCGCCAAGGTCCGTGCGCGCGCCGTCGAACGCGAAAGGGGCGGCGCCCGAGGCGCCAGATCCGCGCGAGGCGCGTCTTGCGGCGGCCCTGCGGGCCAATCTTCGGCGGCGAAAGCTGGGCGCCGCCGGGGGTGAGGATATAAGCTCCGGCGCGTGAGGCGCCGAAGGAAACCTGGAGGGAGCCTTCGGGTCTGGCCTCGGGTTTTCACAGACGGATATTGGCGTTCAGGTCCGCCTTCGGCGGTGATTGGCAAGGGGTGGGATGGACAGAATCGCCATCACTGGCGGCGAGCCGCTTTGCGGCCAGATCGCGATCAGCGGGGCCAAGAACTCCGCCATCAAGCTGATGGCCGCGAGCCTGTTGACCGATGCGCCGCTGCGCCTGACCAACATGCCGCGCCTGGCCGACACGCGCCTGATGGGCGCCTTGCTGCGCCGTCTCGGCGCGGAGATCGAGGAGCGCGAAGGGCCCGACGGATCCGAGACCGTCCTGACCACGCGCGAGATCGTCAGCGCCTTCGCCCCCTATGATCTGGTGCGGCAGATGCGGGCCTCGTTCAACGTGCTGGGCCCGCTCCTGGCGCGCTCGGGGCACGCCAAGGTCAGCCTGCCCGGCGGTTGCGAGATCGGCGCCCGGCCTGTGGACCTGCACCTGGAGGCCCTGCGCGCTCTGGGCGCCCAGATCGACCTGCACGAAGGCTATATCTATGCCCAGGCCCCGCGCGGGCTCAAAGGCGGTCGCGTCGAATTTCCGTTCAGCTCCGTGGGCGCCACCGAACACGCCATGCTGGCCGCGGTCCTGGCTGACGGGGTCACCGAGCTCGTCGGCGCGGCGCGCGAGCCCGAGATCATCGACCTCGCCCAGTGCCTTGGCGCCATGGGCGCGCGGATTGAAGGGGCGGGGACGTCCCATATCGTCATTACCGGCGTCGGGTCGCTGTCGGGCGCCGACTATGCCGTGGCCCCGGATCGGATCGAGGCCGGCACCTACGCCATGGCCGTCGCCATGGCCGGCGGCGAGGTGCGCCTGACCCGCGCCCGGGCGGAGGATATCGCCGCTCTGCTGGACAAGATGGAGCAGGCGGGGGTCGAGGTGGAGCGGCTCAACGATGGCCTGATCGTGCGACGCAACGGCGCCCGGCTGCGGGCGGTGGATGTCGAGACCAGCCCCTATCCGGGCTTTCCCACCGATCTCCAGGCCCAGTTCATGGCGTTGATGTCCTTGGCCGAGGGTGAGAGCGTCGTGCGCGAAACGGTGTTCGAAAACCGCTTCATGCACGTGCCCGAGCTGCGCCGCATGGGCGCGGACATCACCACCACGGGGCGCGAGGCCCGGGTGCGGGGGGTCGAGCGGCTCGAGGGCGCCCCGGTGATGGCGACGGATCTGCGCGCCTCGGTGGGACTGGTCATCGCCGGGCTGGCGGCGCGGGGCGAAACCGTGGTGGACCGGGTCTATCACCTCGATCGGGGTTTCGAGCGACTTGAGGACAAGCTGTCGGCCTGCGGCGCCAAGGTCCGGCGCCTGACCAACGGAGGAGGGGTATGAGGTGACCGCGTCCGCCGCCGCGCCGCTTCGTCTTCTGGCCCTCGACGCCGACGACCTGGAGGTCCTCTCGGCGGCCCTGCAGGACGCGGTGACGCGCATCGGCGATATCCGCTGGGAGCGCGACGCGGGACGCCTGACCATCGCCCTCAACCGCCTGTGCTGGGAGGCCGATGCGGCGCCCGAAGCGCGGGTCCGGGCGGCTGTGCAGTTTGGTTTCGTGCGCAAGGTTCGGTCGCGCAACCTGCGCCAGGCGGCGCCGGACGCGGTCCTCCAGCTTCTCGCCATCCGTTTCGATCCCGGGGTCGCGCCGGGCGGGGCGGTCACCCTGGCCTTTGCCGATGGCGGCGATCTGGAGATCGAGGTGGAGTGCGTCGACGCCGCCCTGGCCGACATCTCCGAACCCTGGGGGCCGGCGCGCCGTCCGGCCCACGCGTCCGATGGCGCCGAGCCGCCGGCCGACGATCCACAGAACCCGGACCTTAGCGCAAGCTGAGCGCCGCCCCCTGACGCGGATTTTCCTTGAACTTCGCCCCGTGGCGCGGCTCTAGGCGGGCATGCGCCGCTTCGACGTCTCCGCCGCCGACTTCAAGTCCCGTTTCGCCGCCTTTCTGGCGGAGCCGCGCGGCGCCCGCGTGGACGTCGAGCGGGCCGTCGCCGAGGTGGTCGAGGCCGTGCGCCAAGACGGCCTGGAGGCGGTGCTGCGCTATGCGCGCCAGTTCGACGATCCCGACCTGGACGAGACCCGGCTTCGCGTATCTGCCGATGAGATCGAAGCCGGCGCCGCCGCCTGTCCCGCCGAGGTGCGCAGCGCCATCGACCTGGCGGCCGCGCGAATCGGCGCCTACCACCAAGCCCTCAAGCCGACCGATGGCGGCTTCACCGACGCCGCCGGAGTCGAACTGGGCTGGCGCTGGACGCCCCTGGACGCGGTCGGGATCTATGTCCCTGGCGGCCGGGCGGCCTACCCCTCGAGCGTGTTGATGAACGCCGTCCCCGCGCGAATCGCCGGAGTCGCGCGAATCGCCATGGTGACGCCCCCGGGCGGGCTGAAGCCGGCGGTGCTGGCGGCGGCCGGGGCCGCGGGGGTGACTGAGATCTGGCGGCTCGGCGGGGCCCAGGCCGTCGCCGCGCTCGCCTATGGGGCGGGGCCGATCTCCCGGGTCGACAAGATCGTGGGGCCGGGCAACGCCTATGTGACGGAGGCCAAGCGCCGGGTCTATGGCCGGGTCGGAATCGACTCCCTGGCCGGACCTTCCGAGGTCGTCGTGGTGGCGGACGCGGCCAACGATCCCGCCTGGATCGCCGCCGACCTCCTGGCCCAGGCCGAACATGACCCGGACGCCCAGTCGATCCTGATCACCCCGGACAGCGCCTTTGGCGAGGCGGTGGTGGCGGCCATCGCCGCGCAACTGGCGGTCCTGCCCACGGCGGCCGACGCTACCGCCTCGTGGCGCGACCACGGCGCGGTGGTCGTCGCTCCGCTCTCCGAGGCGGCCGCCCTGGTGGACCAGATCGCGCCGGAGCATGTGGAGCTTGCCGTCGCCGAGCCCCGCGCCCTGGCGGCTCAGATCCGTCACGCCGGAGCGCTGTTCCTGGGCCGGCACACGCCGGAGGCCATCGGCGACTATGTGGGCGGCTCCAACCACGTCCTGCCGACCAGCGGGGCGGCGCGCTTCTCTTCGGGCTTGTCGACGGTGGATTTCATGAAGCGCACCTCGTTCCTGGCCTGTACGCCGCAAGCCTTCGAGGCCCTGGCCGGGGCGGGCGAGGCCCTGGCCGGCGCCGAGGGTCTGGCCGCGCACCGCCTTTCCATGAGCCTTCGCCGGGCGCCCTGATCCCATTCAAGATTTTGCGCCCGCGCCCGTGGCGCCGCTAAAAGGGTCGTCAGCATGTCCGCCGACCCGCACCGCCTGCACGCCGTCCGCCTGGACGAGCAGTCCCTGGCCGCCGCCTCGCGCGACCAGGAGCAGGAGCGGCAGATCGCCATTTTCGACCTCCTGGAGGACAACCGCTTCGTCCCGGCGGAGGCGCCGGAGGACGGCTCGGCGGGGCCCTATACCTTGGAGATCTCGCTGGTCGACGGTCGCCTGGGGCTGGATGTCAGCGGCGCCGGGTTCCAGCGTCGGCACCTGCTCTCGCTGAGCCCGTTTCGCGCCGTGATGCGCGACTACCGGATGATTTGCGAGAGCTATTACGACGCCATCCGCAACGCCACGCCCTCGCGCATTGAAGCCCTCGATATGGGGCGCCGGGGGCTGCACAATGAGGGGTCGGAGCTGCTCAAGGCCCGCCTTGAGGGCAAGGTCGAGGTGGACATCGACACCGCCCGACGGCTGTTCACCCTGATCTGCGCCCTGCATTGGCGCGGCTGAGGGAGGTCCAGCGATTCTTCCCGGGGCCGTGCTCTTCGCCTGCGATCAGAACCGCATCCGCTCGCCCATGGCCGCGGGGCTGATGCGGCGCATGTTCGGCGACCGGGTGTTCGTCGACAGTGTCGGTCTGCGCGCCGAGGCGAGTCCGGACTTCGCCGATCCCTTCATGGTGGCGGTCATGGACGAGATCGGCGTGGATCTGACCGCACACGTGCCGCGCACCTTCGAGGACCTGGAGGACCAGTCCTTCGATCTGGTCATCTCCCTGACCCCGCAGTCCCATCACCGGGCGGTGGAGATGGCGCGCGGCCGGGCGACGGAGATCGCCTATTGGCCGATCCTCGACCCGACCCTGGCGGGCGGCTCGCGCGAGATGCGGCTGGGCGCCTATCGCGAGGTGCGCGACCAGCTCGAGGCCCGAATCCGCGACCGCTTTGGCCCTGTGCGCACCTTCGGCGGGTAGGCCTATCCGGGCATGGGCGCCTCGGCCCGCTCGGGGTCGCACGCCTCTGTCGCACGAGGCCGGCGCATGACGCCGCCCTCATAGGTCTGGGTCTCGCCGTCGGGCGTCTCCTCCGCCCCGCCCGTGGGCAGGCCGAGCCAGCCCGTCGGCCCGCCATACTGAAAGTAGAGACGGTAGCAGTCGGCGATGGCGAAGGCCTGACCCTTCAAGGGACCACTGACGTGGGTGAAGATGGCGCCGGTCTCGCCAAACAGGACCTGACGACTGCGCGTCCCCTGCGAGGAGGGCGCCGCGTCTTCCTCGTCGGCGGTGGGACAGCCGAGCCGCCCGTCGGCGCCCCCCAGGGTGCGCCAGAGCGCCAGGGCCGCGGGGCCAAGCCGGTGGCCGCAGGCAAGGTCGGGCGCGGCCGGCGCGGTGATCGGCGGCGCAAGGGCGGGCGAGGCGGCGGGGGTCGCCTGGGCCGCCGCAACGCCGCCGGATCCGAGGCCGACGACGAGCGACGCCAGGGCCGGGTGAAGGGCCCGCGTCCAGGGGCTCGCCCGGTGATCTGGCATGAAACTGACCTCCTGCAAACGCCCCCGGCCGGGCACGATGCGCCTTCGCGGGCCTGGCGCAAGTGCGCAATCGCGCTCGATCCGCAAGTTGTTGAGCGCGTTGCGATTGGCGGCGTCGCCTGCCCCGCGAAGTCGCGCGCTCCAGGGCGGTCTTGCGCTCCGCGTCCGAGCGCCATCGACCTGCCGCTTCAGGCGGGATATGATCACCTTGAGGCGACGCCCCTCGGAACGACACCGTTTCGGGGGGATTT
>DAIDGR010000064.1 GCA_027452265.1 Caulobacteraceae bacterium | reverse complement strand
TAATCCCGATAGGCGCTGGGGGGTTCGCCGACGAGCTTGGCGGCGGCGGCTTCGGCGGCGGCGGGGTCACGGGCGGCGATGGCGTCGGCCAGGGCGCGGTGCAGGGCGACATCGGCCATCTGCTCGTCCGGGCTCTCCTGCTCCATGCGCCAGATCCAGAAGCGGGTGGCGACGTTCTGCAGCGAGATGATGAAGCGCGCCAGCATCGGGTTGTTGGTGGCCATGGCCACGGCGCGATGGAAGGCCCGGTCCATCATCAGCATGCGGCGGAAGTCGGCCGCCGCGATGGCCTCTTCGGCGCCGTCAAAGGCGGAGGTGACGGCGGCGATGTCCTCGGCCGTGGCGTGACGCGCGGCGAGGGCGGCGGTGCGCGCCTCCAGGATGTGGCGGACCTCGAAGGCCCGCTCCACCTCGGCGATGTCCAGGGGGGCGACGACGGTGCCGACCCGGGGGCGGCGGATGACCATGCCCTCCAGGGCCAGGCGATTGAGCGCCTCGCGCACGCCGGCGACCCCGGCCGCATAGTTCGCCGCCAGGGCCTTCTCGTCGAGCACGGCCATGGGCTTGAGGTCGCCCAGAATGATGTCGAGCAGGATCTGCTCATAGACCCGCGCCTTTTGCAGCCCCTCGGACCAGGCGCCGTCCGGGGCGACGGCGTTGGCCGGGCCCTTCATGCGGTGCGCGGGGGACGGAGAGGCGGTCATCGAGGCCATAGGTTACGCCGCAAACGGGCTCCTCATCTTGTCGTGACGCCCAGGCGCGTTGCGTCTGGACGCAACCCACCCGGCGCTTCGCCACGCGCCCAAGGACTATAGGACAGAGCACGGTTCAGCGTCTTCGCCGAGTCCACGAAAACGCATCGTGCTCTGCGGGCTGCCTCTAACATGTAAGAGCGCGCGGCGCCGTCCGAACCTTGGGTTGATCGGCCATTTGGCTCTAGAGCCGGGGCCATGACAACCGTGGCCTCAGTCCGAGCTGCGCCCAGCCCCACCTCCGCCCTGCCGGACGTGGCGGTCCTGAGCGCCCTGGCGGACGCCATGGCCGCCGCCGAGGCCTTCGAGGGCGCGACCGCCCCGAACCCGCCGGTCGGGTGCGTCATCCTCGACTCAGAGGGCCGCGAACTGGCCCGGGCGGCGCATCAGAAGGCCGGCGAGGCCCATGCCGAGGCTGGGGCCCTGGCCAAGGTGCGGGCCGCGGGGCTGGAGGCGCGCATCCACGCCTTCGTGGTCACGCTTGAGCCCTGCAACCACCACGGCCGCACGGCGCCGTGCGCGGAGGCCATTCTCTCGACCCCGGCCCGCGAGGTGTG
This sequence comes from Caulobacteraceae bacterium, assembly GCA_027452265.1. GTDB lineage: Bacteria > Pseudomonadota > Alphaproteobacteria > Caulobacterales > Caulobacteraceae > Acaudatibacter. The sequence continues at coordinate 15,156 of DAIDGR010000064.1, read as the reverse complement.
GATCGGCGCGATGGATCCGAACCCCCAGGTGGCCGGCGGCGGCGCGGCCCGGCTGAGGGCGGCCGGGCTGAAGGTGGGCCTGGTGGGCGACCTTGGCGGGGACGGCCCAGCCCTGGCGGCCCGTTGCCGGCGCCTGATCGCCCCGTTCCTGACCCTCGCCCGGGAAGGGCGGCCCTTCATCACGCTCAAGCGGGCGCTCGACCCGGCCGGGAGCATGATCCCGCCGCCCGGGCGCAAGACCTTCACGTCGGAGGCCTCTCTCACGCTCGCCCACCGTCTGCGACGCCGGGCCGACGCCATCGTGACCGGGTCTGGCACGATCCTGGCGGACGATCCGGCCTTTACCGTGCGCCGCGTCCCCGACCATCCGGGCAAGCGGCGGATCCTGGCCATTCTCGACCGGCGGCGGCGGACTCCGGAGCCCTATCTCGACGCGGCGCGGACGCGGGGGTTCGAGCCGATCCTCGCCGATGATCTCGACGCGCTGATCGCCGATCTGGGCGCCCGCGGGGTCATGGAGGCGCTGGTGGAGGCGGGACCGACCCTGAGCGAGGCGATCATGTCCCGCGATCTGTGGGACGAGCAGGTGACGATCCGCCAGGCGCGCGGCGCGCGGGACGAGGTTCAGGTTCAGCTTCGGTGGGAGATCTGAGGCGCCATGTTTTCGGGCATCATCGACAGGGTCGGGGTCGTGGAGCGCGTCGTGGACGGCGAGATCGACCGCCGGGTGACGATCCTTACCGGCTATGGCGATCTGGCGCTGGGCGAGAGCGTGGCGGTGAACGGGGTCTGTCTCACCGTGACGGCGAGCGATGCGCGCGGCGCCATGGATGTGTTCATCAGCCGCGAGACGCTAGAGCGCTCGAATCTGGGCGACCTCGCGGTCGGGGTCCGGGTCAATCTGGAGCGCGCGGTGACCCTGGAGACACGGCTCTCGGGCCATCTTGTGGAGGGGCATGTGGACGGCCGGGCCCGGCTTGTCGCCGTCGCCGCCGAGGCTGACGCCCATCGCATGATCCTGGCGGTCCCCTCGGCCTTGCGCCGCTATTGCGTGGAGAAGGGCTCGATCGCGCTGAACGGGATCAGCCTGACCCTCAATACGGTGGACGAGCCGGGGGCGGACGGCGCCTTCGAAATCGGCCTGACGCTTATTCCCCACACCTGGGACCATACCCATCTGGGCGATCTCGCCCCCGGCGCGTCGATCAATGTCGAGGTCGACGTCTTCGCCAAATATGTGGAGCAGCTATGTCGCGGATACATGACGCCCTCGAACGCCTGAAGGCGGGTGAGATGATCATCCTCGTCGACGACGAGGCGCGGGAAAACGAGGGCGACCTCGTCATCGCGGCGGAGTTCGCCACGCCCGAGAAGGTCAACTTCATGGCCCGCTTTGGCCGGGGCCTGATCTGTCTGGCGATGGATGGGCCCCTGGTCGACCGGCTGGGCCTGCAGCCCATGGTCAGCGACAACGCCAGCCCGCGAAAGACCGCCTTCACCGTGTCGATCGAGGCCCGCGAGGGGGTCACCACCGGCATCTCGGCTTTTGATCGGGCGCGCACCATCGCTGCCGCCGTGGCCCCAGAGGCGAGCCCCGCCGATCTCGTCTCGCCAGGCCACATCTTTCCCCTTCGCGCGGTGGAGGGCGGGGTGCTCGCCCGGGCCGGCCACACCGAGGGCTCGGTGGATCTGATGCGCCTGGCGGGGCTCAGGCCCGCGGCGGTGATCTGCGAGATCATGCGCGACGATGGGGAAATGGCGCGCCTCGCGGACCTCAAGCTGTTCTCCGCCAAGCATGGCGTGCCGATCTACAGCATCGCCGAACTGTCGGCGCACCGCATCGCCAGCGAGCGTCTGGTGGAGGAGGTCGCCCGGGCCCAGCTTCCCTCGCAGTTCGGCGGCGAGGCGCTGGAGGTGCGCGCCTTCAGGAGCCGGCTGGACGGCGTGGAGCACCTGGCCCTGGTCAACGGCCCCCTGCGTCCCGGGGCCCTGGTCCGCGTCCATTCGGAATGCCTGACCGGGGACGCGCTCGGCTCGCTGCGCTGCGACTGCGGCAGCCAGCTCCAGGCGGCCCTGCGCGCCGTCCAGGACAGCGGCGATGGCGCGGTGATCTATGTGCGTGGCCATGAGGGGCGCGGGGTGGGTCTGGCCAACAAGATCCGCGCCTATGCCTTGCAGGACCAGGGCATGGATACGGTCGAGGCCAATCACGCCCTGGGCTTTGAGGACGACCTGCGCGACTATGGCGTCGCCGCCCAGATCCTCCAGACCCTGGGGCTTGGCCAGGTGCGCCTCCTGACCAACAATCCGCGCAAGACGGCCGACCTGACCCGCTATGGGATCGAGGTCCTTGAGGAGGTTCCCTTGATCGCCGGCGGCAATCCGCACAACCGCGCCTATCTGGAGGCCAAGCGCGACAAGCTCGGCCATCGGCTTGGCGATAACGCCCATCCCGACCGGACGGCTGCCTGAGATGACCGGCAAATCCTCCCGCCTGCGTCTCGCCCTGGTGGTCAGCCGCTTCAATCCCGAGATCACCGAGGGCCTCGTCCGCGGGGCCCAGGCCTATCTCGCCGAGCAGGGCCTCAGCGTGGCTGAGGACGATATGTTCGAGGCGCCGGGCGCCTTCGAGCTGCCGCTCATCGCCCAGACCCTGGCCCGGACCGGGCTGTATCAGGGGATCATGTGCCTGGGCTGTGTGATCAAGGGCGACACGGCCCATTTCGAGTTCATCAGCCTGGGGACGAGCCTTGGCCTGATGCGGGCTGGGCTCGACTCGGAAACGCCGATCAGCTTTGGCGTCCTGACCACCTACACGGACGAGCAGGCCCTGGTGCGCAGCCGCGATGACGCCGCCAACAAGGGGCGCGAGGCCGCCGCCGCCTGTCTCGAGACCGCCCTGACCCTGCGGGCCATCCGCGCCATGGCGCGTGAGCCGGAGACGGCGAAATCGGCGGCGAAATCGGCGGGAGCGGCGTCTTGAGTGATCCCGTCCATGTTCTGGTCACCGGCTCCTCGCGCGGAATCGGCGCGGCGGTGTTTGGCGGCCTCAAGGCGCGCGGCGCGCGGGTGGTGGGGCACGGCCGACGCGATGGGCCCGAGGCGGTCGGGGCCGATCTGGCCCAGGCCGAGGCTCCCGGGGTCCTTTGGCGCGCCGCCCTGGAGCGTCTGGACGGTCGCATCGACGTCCTGATCAACAATGCCGGCGTGTTCGAGGCGATCGCCCCCGATTCCCCGGATGAGACCTGGCGCGAGGCCTGGGAGCGGACCCTGCGGATCAATCTCTTGGCCAGCGCCGATCTCTCGCGCCTGGCCCTGCTGCACTGGCAGGCGGGCGGACGCCCGGGGCGGATCGTCAATATCGCCAGCCGCGCCGCTTATCGGGGCGACTCCCCGGCCCACTGGCACTACGCCGCCTCCAAGGCCGGTATGATCGGCATGACCAAGTCCATGGCGCGCGGCTATGCCCGTGACGGGATCCTGGCCTTCGCCATTTGTCCCGGCTTTGTCATGACCGGCATGGCCGAGGACTATCTCGCCAGCCGTGGCGGCGAGGCCCTGCTGCAGGACATTCCGCTGGGCCGTGTGGCCGATCCCGAGGAAGTGGCCAGCGCGGCGGTCTATCTGGCCCTGGATGCGCCGCCGTCCATGACCGGCGCCGTCCTCGACATCAATGGCGCGAGCTTCGTGCGCTGAGGCCGGGGCGCCACGGCCTCAAGCCGGCGGCGGCGCGGCGGCGAGACTCCAGACCGGCTGCTCGGCGAGAAGAGTGAACCCCAGGTCCTCATAGAGCCGTCGCCCGGCCGGCGACGCATGCAGAAAGACCCGCCGTATTCCGTCCGCCGCAAGGGCCTGGAGGACGTGCGAGAGCAGGGCGCGACCGAAGCCTCGGCCTTGCAGGTCCGGAGGCGTGGCCATGGACCAGATGCCCGCGGTCTCCCCTAAGACGGTGATGCTGACCGAGCTGACCGCCACGCCGTCCCGCCAGGCGATGAAGGCGCGAATCGGTTCACCGGCGAGCAGGCTCGGCTCCAGAGCCTGGCGCACGGTCTGGCGCGGCAGATCGAAGGCGAGGCTGATCAGGTCGCCAACGGCGGCGATATCGACGGGTCCTTGGGCGGAGCGAATTTCGAGGCGCCCCTCCAGGCCGGCGACCGCCCTCACGCCCGTCGCCAAAGCGGGCAGGTCCAGCGCCATCAGGGGAAGGTCGGTCTCGCTCCGGCGAAGGCCCCGCCGCGTGAGCGCCGCCGCCTCAGCCGGCGCAATACCGGGCATGCCCACGATCAGAAGGGGAAGCCCCCGCTGCCGCGCGCGGGTCACAGCCCTGTCGAGAAAGGCGTCGGCGTTGGCGTCCGCTGGAAGAAAGGCGAGGTTCAGATCGGCTGTCGCTTCGCCGCTCAGCGCCATGCCGCCGCCAGGAACCTGAACGGCCTCGTATCCCGGCGCGCCCCTCAGGGTCTGGGCCAGGGCCCAGGCGCTCAGCTCGCGCAGATCTGTGATCTGGCCCATGGCTCTCTTGCGCGCTCACCCGCCACAGCCGCGTTTTGCCCTCAGCGCCGGCTGGCGCCAAGGTCAGGCCGCGCGGCGGCGCCCGTCAAGACTTCGACGCGCCAACCCGCGCCTTATCAGAGAAGCGCGGGGGAGCACGGGCCCTGGGCCCCGGCGGGTTTCGCTCTCGCGCCGCCTGAGTCCTGAGCATTGAACTCCGCGCCTTGCGCGGGCCTCAGCCCCCGGAGCCGGCGTGGTAGTTGGGAAAGGCCGGGCGCGTGGGCGTCGCGGGGGGGTGGTCCTTGAGCTGATCCAACGCCGCCGCCACGGCGGCTTCGAGCTGCGGGTCGTGACCGGCGGCCACGGACTTGGGATCCATCTCCACGGCAATGTCCGGATCGACGCCGTGGTTCTCCACGTCCCACGTCCCCTTAGGCGAGAAGAAGCCGACGCTGGGGGAGGTGACCCGTCCGCCGTCCATCAAGACGGGGATCGGACCGATGCCGACTAGGCCGCCCCAGATGCGCTTGCCCACCAGGGGGCCCAGATGGTTGTGCTTGAAGAGCCAGGGCATGGCGTCGCCGCCGGAGCCGGAGACCTCGTTGGCGATCATCACCTTGGGGCCATAGATGCCCGCCTCGGTGGAGTGCTCGATGGCGCCGTAGCGAGCCGTCCAGTAGCTGTCGATGTGCCGCTCCAGCACCTCGATGACATAGTTGGCGATCTGGCCCCCCGCGTTGAACCGCTCATCGATGATCGCACCCTGCTTATCGGTCTGGGCGAAATAGTAGCGATTGAAGGCGGTGAAGCCGCCCTGGCCGGTATCGGGCATGTAGACATAGGCTAGGCGTCCGCCGGACAGGCGGTCGACCTCGCGGCGATTGGCGTCGATCCAGTCGAGGTTGCGCAGGCGCGCCTCGCTGGCGACGGGCACGACGGCGATATCGTGCGGCGCCTCTCCGCCGCGGGCCAGGGTGAGGGTGATGGCGCGGCCGGCCGTGCCTTCCAACGGCGCCTGGATATCCTCCTGGGCCGAGACCGGCTGTCCGTCGATGGCGGTGATGCAGTCGCCCACCTTCACGTCCAGACCCGGTCGGGCCAGGGGCGCCCTGACGTCCGGCGACCAGGAGCCGCCGGTGTAGATCTTGGCGAGGCAGTATCGGCCGTCGCGCAGGGCGTAGTCCGCCCCCAGAAGGCCGCCGGGCTCGTGGTGCGCGTTCGGAATGGCGCCGCCGGCGCCGCGCAGGTGACCGATAGAGAATCCGGTGAGCATCTCCTGGAACAAATAGTTGAGGTCGGCCCGCGACTGCACCGCCGCCACATAGGGCAGGAGGCGCGCCTCGGCGGCCTGGGTGTCATAGCCATGGAAGTTTGGCTCGTAGAAATAGGCCCGCTCGATGCGCCAGATCTCGTGATACATCTGCGCCCACTCGCGCGCCGGATCGACGCGGACCTCCAGACCTGAAAGATCGAGCGCGCCGTCGCCGGGCTTGGCCGGCGCATGGGCGCCCACCACCGCATAGGCAAGCTTGGGCGGGGCGTAGGGATTGTCCCCGCCGCCGGGGGCGATCTCGGTCAACAGCGCCTTGTCGCCATCGCGGCTGAGCTCGAAGGCGGCCAGATGGTCGGCGAGGGTCTCGCTCTTGCGGGTCTTGACGTCGTAGAGCACCCATCGCGCTCCGGCCCGCGCGTTGGCCCCCGGATCGGATTGCAGCGCATAGAGCGCGCCGCCCTTGCCCGCGGTCAGGTCCGAATAGACGCTGGCCGGCGCCGGCAGGGCCTCGATCCGCGAGGCGATGGCCTCCACCGACAGACCGGCGAGGTCGATGGCCACGGGTTTGGCCGCCGGGGCTTCTGAACTGTCCGGTCCGCGCGCGGCTAGCGGCGCGTCCTTGGCCGGCCCCTCGGGCGCCGGCGGGGGTTCGTCAAAAGCGTCCGGCGCACCCAAAGCGGCAGTCCGCGCGGTCAGGGCCAGGGCATAGAGCGAAGCCGTCGGCTGATAGAGGTCGCTGGTCATGTCCAGGGTGAACTGGCGCGCGCCCGCATTGTTGCTGGCGGTGAAGTAGAGATACTTGCCGCCGCGGTCGAAGGTCGGGAAGCGCGCGTCCGCCATGGCGTCGGTGAGCTGGGTCACGCCGCCGCTGGCCACGTTGTACAGCATCAGGGTGTGCATGTGGTTGGGCTGGTAGTGCGGATAGACCAGCCAGGCGGAGTCTGGCGACCAGGCCATGGCGTGGCTCTGGTCGGTGAAGCCGCCATAGGCATCGGGCTCTCCCACGGCGCTCAGGCGACCGCTGGCGAGGTCCAGGACATAGACGTGCAGGCGGTTGTCGTAGAAGGCGATCTTCTTGGAGTCCGGCGACCAGATCGGGCCAAAATAATAGGCGGCCTCGGGCCCCAGGGGGAACTTGCGCACGCCCTTTTCGGCCCCGTCCTGGCTGGCCACATGCAGGGCGTAGAGGCCCGACTCGTCCGAGAAATAGGCCACGGACTGGCCATCCGGGCTCCACGCCGGCTCGCGCTCGGCGACGCCGGGGGTGTTGGTCAGGTCGCGGTCATAGCCCTTCTTGTCCACCGGGACGGTAAAGATCTCGCCATGCGCCTCCACCGCCACCCGAAGGCCGCTGGGCGAGAGCGAGACATGCTCGACCTGGTCGCCAACCTTTTCGAAATGGACCCGCACATCGGGCAGGTCGCCGCGCGCGTCGATCTCCACCTTGGTCGGGGCCCCGCCGGGGACGAGGGTAAAGATCTCGCCCAGCCGGTCGAACGCCAGGGTCTGGCCGTCGGTGGAGAGTGAGCGGATATCCGGACCGGTGTTCTTGAACACCTCGGCGACCTGGCCGCTGGCCGGGTCGTAGGCGAAGACGCTCACCGGTCCGTCGCGGCCGGAGAGGAAGTAGATCTTGCCCCCCAGATGCACCGGCGAGAAGTCCGCGCCCTGGGTGTGCGGCACGATCCTGGAGTCGAGGGTCTTGAGATCGGTGATCCAGATCACCCCGGCCCGCCCGCCGTGATAATTGCCCCAGGCGGTGTAGTTGCGGAAATCGAAGCCGAAGGCCGGGGCCAGGGGCGTGTAGGCGATCGAGGCGCCATCCGGGGCCAGTTCGCCCGAATAGGCCATGGGCAGGGGCAGGGGCCTGGCCGGTCCGCCGGCCGCCGGGACCTCGAACAGGCGCGTATAGCGGCTATGCGCATCGCGGTCCGAGCGGAACAGGATCGCCTTGCCGTCCGGCGTCCAGCCCACGGCCGCATCGGTTGCGGGATGGTAGGTCACGCGATGCGGAACGCCGCCCGCGACCGGCACGGTGAAGACGTCGGTGTTGCCGTCATATTCGCCGGTGAAGGCCAGGGTCTGACCGTCGGGCGAGAAGATCGGCGTGCTCTCGATGCCCACCCCCGTGGTCAGACGTCGCGCGGCCCCGCCGGCGCGCGAGACCACCCAAAGGTCTCCGGCATAGCCAAAGGCGATCATGTCGCCATGGATCGCGGGCGATTGCAGAAGCTGCGGCGCGGCCTGAACCGCTCCGCCCGCCAGGACCGCGCCCGCCATCAGCGCGGCCGCGCTGACCCCCGCCCAGATCCGCATGTGATTGCTCCCGCCCTTGTTCGGCGCCGCTTCGCGCCTCGTCTTGCGGGGATGAGCTTAGCCCAGGGCGGATGCGCGGCAATCCGCCGGTTGGGGGGGATCAGCCGGCGAAGGCGAACTCCGGAACGCCGGCGACCTCGACCTCGAAGGCGAAGACATCCCCGGACAGGGGCCAGGCCGCCAGGTCGGCGGGGCTCATGCCCTCCCGGGCGGTGGTGACGAAGACCGTGCGTCCATCCGCGCCGCCGAACGCGGCCATGGTCGGCTTTGGGCAGGGCAGGGCAATCTCTTCGACGATCTCGCCATCGCGGGAGAGATGGGCGAGGCGTCCGCCTTCAAAGAGCGCGGTCCAGTAGCCCCCTTCGAGGTCGAACGACCCTCCGTCCGGCCGCCCTCCACCCTCGGGCCAGGCGCGCCAGAGGCGGCGGTTTGAGAGCGTCCCCGCAGCCGGATCGCAGTCGAACCGGTAGAGCGCGTGGCGCGGCGTGTCGGACCAGGCGAAGGACTGTCCATCCGGCGAGAAGGCCGCGCCATTCGAGGTCAGGGCGCCGGTGAACAGACGCGTCACCTGACCGTCTGGGTCGAGGCGAAAGAGACCGGCCGCCCCGTCGCGCCGGGTGGGGTCGATGGTGCCGGCATAGAAGCGTCCCGCCGGATCGGTGCGGCCGTCGTTGAAGCGGGCGCCATTTCCGGGCGGCAGACGCGGACCGATCGGCCGGACGGGGCCCTCGAAATGATCGATCAGGCCAAAGCCATCGCCCATGGCCAGCACCAGGCCGCCGCCTTGGCGAAAGGCGAAGCTGCCGACGCTCTGGTCGAACTGGCGCGTGTCGAGGCGTCCCGAGGCGGGCTCGAACCGGTGCAGTCGATGGGCGGCGATATCCACCAGATAAAGGGCCTGTTCCTCGGCCCGCCAGCGCGGGCATTCGCCGAGGGTCGCCTTCAGAGCGAGGATGCGTTCAACCGTCCGCGCCACGGATCGGACCTTCGCTTCAGGCCAGTCCGCCCAGGCAGGTATATTTGAGGTTCAGATAGTCCTCGACGCCGTATTTGGAGCCTTCCTTGCCAAAGCCGGAGTCCTTGTAGCCGCCGAACGGCGCCACCTCGGTGGTGATCAGGCCCTCATTCACCCCCACGAGGCCGTATTCGAGGGCTTCGGAGACGCGGAAGGCTCGGGCCAGGTCGCGGGTGTAGAGATAGGCGGCGAGGCCATACTCGGTGGCGTTGGCCATGGCGACCGCCTCGGCCTCGGTTTCGAAGCGAAACACGGCGGCCAGGGGCCCAAAGGTCTCGTCCCCGGCCACGGCCATGTCAGCCCGGGCTCCCGTGACGATGGTCGGCTCATAGAAGCGACCGCCCAGCTCCGCCCGGCGACCGCCCAGCACGACCTGGCCGCCCTTGGCCACCGCGTCCGCGACGTGGGCCGCGACCTTCTCCACCGCCGCCTCATCGATCAGGGGGCCCTGGGCGACGCCGGGCTCGAGGCCGTTGCCGAGCTTGAGGGCCGCCACCGCCTCCTTCAGTCGCGCGACAAAGGCGTCGTGCACACCCGCCTGCACCAGAAAGCGGTTGGTGCAGACACAGGTCTGACCGCTGTTGCGGAACTTCGAGGCCACCGCGCCCGCGATCGCGGCGTCGAGGTCGGCGTCGTCGAACACCAGAAAGGGGGCGTTGCCGCCCAGCTCCATCGAGGTGCGCTTGAGGTGGGCCGAGGCCTGGGCCGCGAGGCGCCTCCCGACCTCGGTCGAGCCGGTGAAGGAAATCTTCCGCAGGACGGGGTTCTCGCACATCTCCGCGGCGATCTCGCCGGCCTGACCGGTGACCACATTGACCACGCCCGGAGGCAATCCGGCCTTGAGCGCGAGGTCAGCCACGGCCAGGGCGGAGAAGGGCGTCTGGCTGGCCGGCTTGATGACCATGGTGCAGCCTGCCGCCAGGGCGGCGCCGAGCTTTCGCGCGATCATCGAATTGGGAAAGTTCCACGGCGTGATGGCGCCGACCACGCCCACGGGCTCGCGGGTGACGAGGATGCGCCGACCCGGCCAGGGGGAGGGGATGATATCGCCATAGATGCGGCGCGCCTCTTCGGCGAACCAGCGGATATAGGCCGCGCCAAACGCCACCTCGCCCACGGCCTCAGCCAGCGATTTGCCCTGCTCCAGGGTCAGCAGGCGCCCCAGCGCCTCCTTGTGCTCGAGGATCAGGTCGGCGAGGCGGTTCATCAGCCCGGCCCGCTCCGACGCCGTCATCGCCTTCCAGGGCCCCAACGCCTCCGACGCGGCGGCGATGGCCGCCCGGGTCTCCTGGCGGCCCAGGCGCGGAACTTCGCCAATCCGCGCGCCGTCGAACGGATTGACGACGGCGATGGCGGCCCCGTCGGGCGCCTTCACCCACTCGCCGCCAATGAGGCAGGCTTCGATAATGCGATAGGTGTCGGGCATGGGAACGTAAGCCTTTGAAGAGAGGAGGGTCGCGGATTGGCCGCCGGTCAGGTCAGGGTGACGGCGTAGACGATGTCGCCGCTCAGGCAGCGGCTCTGTCGCCACTCCACCTTGCGGTCTTCGAGCGAGATGGCGACGCGGTCGATCACCAGCAGGGGCTGGCCGGGCGTCACATCGATCTCCGCGGCGTCTTCGGCGTCGGCCAGGCCGGCGCTGATCTCTTCGCGGGCCTGGGTGATGTTGAGGCCAAAGCGCGACTGATAGAGGGAATAGACGGTGTTCGGGAGGGGCGCGAGGTTCTCCAACCCTGGAGCCAGGGCCGCGGGCACGATGATGGTCTCGCGGATGGCGGCGCGCCCGTCGATCGAGCGCACACGGCGGATCTCCACCACCTTGTCGAGCTTTCCCAGGTCGAGCTTGGCGCGCTCGGCGGCCTTGCTTGGCCGCAAGCGGACCTTCTCCCATTCCCTGTGCGGGCTCAGCCGGTCGCCGCCGGGACGCGCGAGCCGGAAGAACCGGAACAGGGCCCGTTCCTGGGTGTTCTCGGCGATATAGGTGCCCTTGCCCTGGCGCCGCTCAAGCAGCTTCTCGGCGGTGAGGGCGTCGAGAACCTTGCGGACCGTGCCCTGGGACACGGACAGATCCCGGGCCAGGGCGATCTCGCTGGGCAGGGACTCGCCTGGCCTCCACTCGCCCTGGGCGATGCGGCGGACGATGACGTCATAGACCTGGCGGTAGAGCGGACGGTAGCCCGGCGTCTCGATCGCCTCCATGAGACCTCCTTGCCCCTTTTAGGGCCGAGCTGGCCCGCGAGGCGGACGGCCATTTGGGCCCTCGTCTCGTCGCGGGACTTCTCTTGACTCTTATATAAGACATAAGATAGCGGCTGTCAGCCATCAACGCACCCGGAAGCGCGGGCAAAGGCGGAGGAGCGATGTCTCGGGTCCCACACGTCCTGGTCCACCACAAGGGCGACAATGTCGCGGTGGTGGTGGTGGAAGGCGTCAAGGCGAAGGAACGCCTGTTCGGCGTCTGCCTCGATGACAATTCCGAGTTCGAGGTGACCTGCAACCACGACATCCCCATCGGTCACAAGGTCGCCCTGACCCCGATGACGTCCGGCGATGACGCCATCAAGTACGGTCAGGTGATCGGCCGCATCGTCGCCGAGGTCGCGGTCGGCGACCACGTTCATACGCACAACCTGAAGACCAAGCGCTGGTGAGGAGCGGCCGCCCATGAGCATGCAGATGGCCAGCAGCCACAAGGTCGCCGCCCAGAAGGTCTGGGCTTATCGCCGGGAAAATGGCCGGGTGGGCGTGCGAAATCACGTCGTCATCCTGCCTCTCGACGACATCTCCAACGCCGCCTGCGAGGCGGTGGCCGCCCATATCCAGGGTACGATCGCCCTTCCGCACGCCTACGGCCGGCTTCAGTTCGGCGAGGACCTGGAGCTGCATTTCCGCACCATGATTGGCACCGGCGCCAACCCCAACGTGGCGGCCTGTGTGGTCATCGGCATCGAACCGGCCTGGACCCAGAAGGTCGTCGAGGGCATCGCCAAGACGGGAAAGCCGGTGGCCGGCTTCTGGATCGAAGGCAATGGCGACATCGCCACGGTCGCCGCCGCCTCGCGTCAGGCCAAGGCCTTCGTGCACTGGGCCTCGGAGAAGGTCCGCGAAGAGGTCGACATCAGCGAGCTCTGGGTGGCCGCCAAATGCGGCGAGAGCGACACCACCACCGGCCTCGCCTCCTGCCCGACCGTGGGCAACATGTACGACAAGCTGATCCCGGCGGGGCTTTACGGCTGCTTCGGCGAAACCTCCGAGCTGACCGGGGCCGAGCATCTGGCCGCGGCGCGGGCGGCCTCGCCCGAAATCGCGGCCAAGTTCATGGCCACCTGGCAGGCCTATCAGGACGACGTCATCGAGGCGCACAAGACCTCGGACCTGTCCGACAGCCAGCCGACCAAGGGCAATATCGCCGGCGGCCTGACCACCATCGAGGAAAAGGCCCTCGGCAACCTGGAGAAGATCGGCAAGTCGGTGAGCTTCATCGATGTGCTGGAGCCGGCCGAGGCGCCGGCGCGCGGCCCGGGTCTGTACTTCATGGACACCTCATCGGCCGCGGCCGAGTGCTGCACCCTGCAGGCGGCCGCCGGCTATGTCGTGCACATCTTCCCCACCGGTCAGGGCAATGTGATCGGCAATCCGATCATGCCGGTGATCAAGGTTTCGGGGAACCCGCGCACCGTGCGGGTGATGGAAGAGCATATCGACCTGGACGTCTCGGGCATCGTCCGGCGCGAGATGACCATCGACGAGGCGGGTGACGCCCTGATTGAGATGATTGCGCGCACGGCCAATGGCCGGTTCACCGCCGCGGAAGCCCTGGGCCACCGCGAGTTCGTGATGACGAAGCTCTATCGCTCGGCCTGAGGCGCCGCGCATGAGCTCTCTGGTCCGCCTCGACCTGGACGAAGCCCGGTCCCTGGTGGAGGCGGCGCTGGCCGCCAATCGCGTGTCTCCGCTTCAGGCGGCGGCGACGGCCCGGGCCCTGGTCCGCGCCGAGGCCGACGGCCAGTCCGGCCACGGTCTCTCGCGCGTCGCGTCCTATGCGGCCCAGGCGCGCGTGGGCAAGGTGGACGGATTCGCCGAGCCGGCTCTCACGCGGCCCCGCCCGGGCGCCCTTGTGGTCGACGCTGCCCATGGCTTTGCCTATCCGGCGGTGGACCTGGCTCTGCCGGCCCTGGTCGAGGCGTCCTGGGCCTGCGGCGTCTCGGCGGCGACCCTGACCCGCTCGCATCATTTCGGCCAGGCCGGCGCCCCGGTCGAGCGCCTGGCGGAGCAGGGTCTGATCGCTTTCGCCTTCGCCAACTCGCCCCAGGCGATGGCGTTTCACGGCGGCGCCCGTCCAAAGCTCGGCACCAACCCGATCGCCTTCGCCATTCCCGCCCCCGACGGTCCGCCTTTGGTGATCGATCTGGCGCTGTCCCAGGTCGCCCGAGGCAAGATCGTTACCGCCGCCCGGGAGGGCCGCGCCATCCCTCCAGACTGGGCGGTGGATGCAGAGGGTCGTCCGACCACGGATCCCCAGGCGGCGCTGGGCGGAGCCATGGTCGCCATGGGCGGCGCCAAGGGAGCGGCGCTTGCGGTGATGGTCGAGGTGCTGGCCGGGGCCCTGGCCGGCGGGGCCTTTGGCTGGGAGGCCAGTTCGTTCCTGGACGACAAGGGCGGCCCGCCGGGCGTCGGCCAGGTGCTGCTGGCCATCGATCCGGGCGCCTTCGGCGGCGCCCGGGTGGTCGAACGGGTTGGCGTCCTGCTTGCGGAAATGGAGGCCGAGGACGGGGTGCGGCCGCCGGGGCAGAGCCGGCTGGCGGCGCGGCGCAGGGCGCAGGCCGAGGGCCTCGCCGTGTCTGACGCGCTTCTGACCGAGATCAAGGCCCTGGCCGGGCGCTGAAGGCCGCGCGGCGAGGGATCGCAAGGAGGGGACCGCATGGCCCAGATCGTGATCAGCGAGTTCATGGACGCGCCGGTGGTGGACACCCTGTTCGCCGGTCGCGACGTCCTGTTCGACGATACGCTGGTGGATCGCCCCGAGGCGCTGTTCGCCGCCCTGGCTGACGCCGAGGCGCTGCTCGTGCGCAACCGCACCCAGGTCAATGCCGCCCTGCTGGCGCACGCGCCCCGGCTGAAGGTGGTGGGCCGCCTTGGCGTCGGCCTCGACAATATCGATCTGGCCGCCTGTCGCGCCCGGGGCGTGGCCGTCTGTCCGGCCGCGGGCGCCAACGACCTCGCCGTGGCCGAGTATGTGATCGCCATGGCCCTGGTCTTGCTGCGCGGGGCCTATCTGGCCTCTGAGCGCGTCGCCGCTGGGGCCTGGCCGCGCATGGCCCTGATCGGTCGCGAGGCGGCGGGCAAGACGCTGGGCCTCATTGGCTATGGGGCGATCGCCCGGCTGACCTCCCAGAAGGCCAAGGCGCTGGGTCTCGCCGTCGCCGCCTATGACCCCTTGCTGGACGCCAACGCCCCGGCCTGGCGCGACGTGGCGCGGTGCGAGACGCTGGAGGCGCTTCTGGCCCAGGCGGATGTGGTCAGCCTGCACGTCCCCCTCACGGCGGTGACGCGGGGTATGATCGGGGCCGAGGCGCTGAAGCACATGAAGCCGGGCGCCGTGCTGATCAACGCCGCCCGGGGCGGGGTCGTCGACGAGGCGGCCCTGGCTGAGGCCCTGAAGTCGGGACGCCTTGGCGGCGCCGCGCTGGATGTGTTCGAGACCGAGCCCCTGACGGCGCAGGCCGGCGCGCGATTCGCCGGCGTCCCCAACCTGATCCTCACCCCGCACATCGCCGGGGTCAGCGACGAGTCCAATGTCCGCGTTTCCGAGGTCACCGCCCGCAACGTGCTGGCGCACCTTTAGTCCGGCTTTCGACCCGATCGAGGCGCCTCCGGAGCGCGTTGCGTTTGGACGGAACCAACCCGGCGCGTCGCCACGCGCTCAAGGACTCTAAGACCGGGCAAGATTCAGCGCTTTCGCGGAGTCCGCGAAAACGCATCGTGCTCTGGAGGCGATCATCGTCCGTGAAGCACAGGCGGGCGTGACGCCTGGGCGCTGAGGCCGGTCCCGTCCCGCTGCGCG
>DAIDGR010000063.1 GCA_027452265.1 Caulobacteraceae bacterium | reverse complement strand
CCACGCCGAGGACATCGTGAAGACCAAGCGGCGCCTCAACGAGATGTACGCCAAGCACTGCGGCCGCACCTATGAGGAGGTGGAGCGCACCCTCGACCGCGACTACTTCATGACCGCGCAGGAGGCCAAGGAGTGGGGCATCGTCGACCACATCTATGACAGCCGCGCCGCCGCCGAGGGCGAGGCCTAAGAGCGGCGCCTCTCGGCGCTCAGCCAGAGCGACGGGGGCCCTGGCGCCTTAGTCATCAGCCGGCGTCACGGGCGGCTCACAAAGCCGCGCAGGCTGGGAATCTCGGCGATTCCCAGCATCTCGAGGTCTCCGGAGGTGTCGCCATAGGCGGCGGCGAGGCGCAGGCCGGGACCGTAGACCGCCTCCAGCCGCGCCACCTTTTCCGCGCCGCGGCAGTTGGGGCCGTCGAGGGCCCCGGTCAGGCGGCCTCTCGCATCCATCGCCAGGCGCGTGCCGATCAGCCGATCCGCGCCGAGGCGGGCGGCGAACGGCGCGACCACGGGCTCGGGCGAGGCGGTGACGATCACCCGCTCCGCGCCCTGCCGGCCCCAGTCCTCCCAGCGCTCCAGGGCGTCAGGCCGCATCAGGCGGGCAAAGGCCCCCGCGGCGAAGGCCTCGGCGTCGGCGTTCAGGGTCTCGGTATCGACTCCGCGCAGAAAGGCCCTCACCAGGGCGGCCTTCAGAACGCCCCGATCGCGATGCACGAGATAGGCAAGGGCGGCTGGAACCAGGGTCAGGGCGCGCCATGCGGCGCCGAACGGTCCGGCGCGCCAGACGAGGAAGGCGTTGAAGCTGTCGCGCACGGTGAGGGTGCCGTCGAAGTCGAAGGCCACGAGGGGGCGCCGCGCGCCCTCCGCCGTCGCGCCCTGGCGCACGCGATGGCGCCTTCCTATTTGCAACTCTGTCCAACCCACGGCGTTGCAAATCCGTCATGCGGCGTCCAAAGGCAAGGCAGGACGGGGCGTCGGGGTTGTGATCTGTCGCCGGATCGGGGAAAGTCCGTGATCTGGTGGTCGCACGACCTTGGGGGGCGCCGCCAGGAAGCGCGGAAACGGCTCGGCCATCTGGCGCCAGCCGGGCTCGCCTTCAGAGAGTGAGGCCGAAACCATGACCAAGGCTGCCAGCGGCGACGGGAAGAGCACCCTCTATTGCTCTTTCTGCGGCAAGAGCCAGCATGAGGTCCGCAAGCTGATCGCTGGCCCGACCGTGTTCATCTGTGATGAATGCGTCGAGCTGTGCATGGACATCATCCGGGAAGAGCACAAAATTTCCTTTGTTAAATCAAAGGATGGCGTGCCCACGCCCCGCGAGATCCGCGATGTGCTCGACGACTATGTGATTGGCCAGGACCACGCCAAGAAGGTGCTGAGCGTGGCCGTGCACAACCACTACAAGCGGCTCAACCACGCCCAGAAGAACAACGATGTCGAGCTGGCCAAGTCGAACATCCTGCTGATCGGCCCCACGGGCGTCGGCAAGACCCTGCTGGCCCAGACCCTGGCGCGAATCATCGACGTGCCGTTCACCATGGCCGACGCCACGACCCTGACCGAGGCGGGCTATGTCGGCGAGGATGTGGAGAACATCATCCTCAAGCTGCTCCAGGCGGCCGACTACAATGTCGAGCGGGCGCAGCGCGGCATCGTCTACATCGACGAGGTCGACAAGATCAGCCGCAAGTCGGACAATCCCTCGATCACCCGCGACGTGTCGGGCGAGGGCGTGCAGCAGGCCCTCCTGAAGATCATGGAAGGCACCATCGCCTCGGTGCCGCCGCAGGGCGGGCGCAAGCACCCGCAGCAGGAATTCCTGCAGGTCGACACCACCAACATGCTGTTCATCTGCGGCGGCGCTTTCGCCGGCCTGGAGAAGATCATCTCCAGCCGGGGGCGGGGCACGTCGATCGGTTTCTCGGCCAAGGTGGCCGACCCCGATGATCGGCGTACGGGAGAGATCCTGCGCCAGGTCGAGCCGGATGACCTGCAGCGCTTTGGCCTTATCCCCGAATTTATCGGCCGCCTGCCAGTGCTCGCCACCCTCGACGACCTCGACGAGGCCGCCCTGGTGACCATTCTCAGCGAGCCGAAGAACGCTCTGATCAAGCAGTATCAGCGCCTGTTCGAGATGGAGAATGTCGGCCTGTCCTTCACCGAGGACGCGCGCCGCGCCGTGGCCCGCAAGGCCATCGCCCGCAAGACCGGCGCCCGGGGCCTGCGTTCGATTCTCGAGGGCATCCTGCTGGAGACCATGTTCGAGCTGCCGACCCTGCAAGGGGTGGAGGAAGTCGTGGTCAATGCCGAGGTCGTGGAGGGACGCGGCCAGCCCCTGATGATCTACGCCGAGAAAAAGGCCCCCGCCGCCTCGGCCTGAACCCGGTTCGGTTCGCGCCTCATGGCCAACCCCCTGTTTGACGCCCTGTTCGCCACAGGCCGCGCCGATGCGCTGGCGCTTGAAGGCCAGGACGTGGCCTGGACCTATGGCGATCTGGCCGATGAGGCCGCGCGTCTGCATGCGGCCCTGATGAGGCTCGGCGTCGCCCCCGGCGATCGGGTCGCCGTCCAGGTGGAGAAATCGCCTCGGGCGCTCGCCCTGTATCTCGCCTGCCTTCGCGCGGGCGCGGTCTATCTGCCGCTCAACCCGGCCTATACCGATGCGGAGCTGGCCTATTTCGTCGACGACGCCGACCCCTCTCTGGTGGTCTGCGATCCCCTGCGTGAGAGGGGCGTCCGCGCCCTGGCGCCGCGCGCCGCGGTGGTCAGCCTGGATGCGGGAGGCGGCGGCGAACTCGCCGACCGGGCGGCCGCCGCGTCGAGTCCAGGCCCCGCCGTGGACCGCGCGCTCGAGGATCTGGCGGCGATCTGCTACACCTCCGGCACCACGGGTCGCTCCAAGGGCGCGATGCTGACCCAGAGGGCGCTGCTCTCCAACGCCCAGGCGCTCAAGGCGCTCTGGCGCTTCACCGCCGATGATCGCCTGATCCACGCCCTGCCGACCTATCACGTGCACGGCCTCTTCGTGGCCAGCCACACCGCGCTTCTGGCCGGAGCGTCGATGATCTTCCAGGCGCGATTTGAGCCGGAGGCGGTGCTGGCGTCCCTGGCGGACGCGACCGTGCTGATGGGGGTGCCGACCTTCTATTCCCGTCTGCTGGCGGCCCCTGGCCTGACCCGCGAGGCCTGCGCGGGCATGCGTCTGTTCGTCAGTGGCTCCGCGCCGCTCCTCGCCCAGACCCATGCGGCCTTCGCCGCGCGCACCGGTCATGCGATTCTCGAGCGCTACGGCATGACCGAGACCGGGATGAACGCGTCGAACCCCTATGACGGGGCGCGACGACCCGGCACGGTGGGTCTTGCCCTGCCGGACGTCGACTTGCGGATCGTCGATCCGGCGAACGGGGACCGTGTGGCGCCAGGGGAGGTGGGCGTGATCGAGGTTCGCGGCCCCAATGTCTGCGCCGGCTACTGGCGCAATCCGGACAAGACCGCGGAGGCCTTCCGCCCCGACGGGTACTTCGTCACCGGAGATCTGGGACGTCTGGACGCAGACGGCTATCTGGTGATCGTCGGGCGCGACAAGGATCTGATCATCACGGGCGGACTGAATGTCTATCCCAAGGAGGTCGAAACCGAGATCGACGCTCTGGAGGGCGTCGAAGAGAGTGCGGTGATCGGCCTGCCGCACGCCGATTTTGGCGAGGCGGTGACCGCCGTGGTGGTCCTCAAGGCCGAGGGAGCGCTCGACGCGGACGCCATCCTGGCGCGCCTCGCCACCCGCCTCGCGCGGTTCAAGCAGCCCAAGCGCGTGCTGTTCGCCGAGGACCTGCCGCGCAACGCCATGGGCAAGGTGGAGAAGGCGAGGCTTCGCCGGGACCTCGCGGGACTGTACGGCTGACGGGCCCCGCCAAGGGCGGCCATAGGCCGTCTTGCGGCGATCTTGCATGGGGGGCGCCGCGCCGCCACATAAGGTTCACGCAGGCCGGCGTTTCGGCTCGCGCGGACGCGGCGACTCAAGTCAGTTCCTTGAGACGATCCCGTCGTCCGAACTCGACCGCCGCGAGGTCACGTCTCTGACGTCCTCGCGACCCCAACCGAAAGTTCGTCATGGCCGAAGCCAATACCCTGCCTGTCCTGCCATTGCGCGACATCGTCGTGTTTCCGCACATGGTCGCGCCCCTGTTCGTGGGCCGCGAGAAGTCGGTGCGCGCCCTCGAAGAGGTGATGAAGGCGGACAAGCGCATTCTCCTGGTGACCCAGAAGGACCGGGACCAGGACGATCCAAGCCCCTCGGACATCTACGAGGTCGGGGTTCTGGCCACCGTGCTGCAGCTCCTCAAACTGCCCGACGGCACGGTGAAGGTGCTGGTGGAGGGCTCCTCGCGGGCCGCCGTGCTGCGCTTCCTTGAGCGCGAGCCGTTCTACGAGGCGGAGGTGGCTCTGATCGAGGACCAGGGCGGCGAGGCGCGCGAAGCCGAGGCCCTGAGCCGCGCCGTCGTCGAACAGTTCGAAAGCTATGTGAAGCTGAACAAGAAGATCCCGCCCGAGACCCTGGCGGCGATCCCGCAGATCACCGAGCCCAGCCGCCTCGCCGACACCATCGCCGCCCACCTGGCGGTGAAGATCGCGGACCGCCAGGCCCTGCTCGAAATCTTCAATGTCTCCAAGCGTTTGGAGAAGGTCTTCGCCCTGATGGAGGGCGAGATCAGCGTCCTGCAGGTGGAGAAGAAGATCCGCAGCCGGGTCAAGCGGCAAATGGAGAAGACCCAGCGGGAATACTATCTGAATGAGCAGATGAAGGCGATCCAGCGGGAGCTGGGCGAGCCCGACGACTCGCGCGACGAGCTCATCGAGCTGGAAAAACGCATCAAGAAAACCAAGCTGTCCAAGGAAGCGCGGACCAAGGCCGAGGCGGAGCTGAAGAAGCTGCGCAATATGAGCCCGATGTCAGCGGAATCCACGGTCGTTCGCAACTATCTCGACTGGCTGCTCTCGATCCCGTGGGGCAAGTCCAAGTCCAAGCCGATCGACATCGTCGAGGCGGAGCGGATTTTGGACGAGGACCACTATGGCCTGGACAAGGTCAAGGAGCGGATCCTCGAATATCTCGCCGTTCAGGCGCGCACGGGCACGCTCAAGGGCCCGATCCTGTGCCTGGTGGGCCCGCCGGGCGTGGGCAAGACCTCCCTCGGCCGCTCGATCGCCAAGGCCACGGGCCGTGAATTCGTGCGCCTCTCCCTGGGGGGCGTGCGCGACGAGGCCGAAATCCGGGGCCACCGCCGGACCTATATCGGCTCCATGCCGGGCAAGATCATCCAGTCGATGAAGAAGGCGAAGACGACCAATGCCTTCTTCCTGCTCGACGAGATCGAGAAGATGGGAGCCGACTGGCGCGGCGATCCCTCCAGCGCGCTGCTGGAGGTGCTCGACCCCGAGCAGAATGCGACGTTCAACGACCACTATCTGGAGGTCGATTACGACCTCTCGAACGTGATGTTCGTGACCACGGCCAACTCGCTCAACATGCCGCAGCCCCTGATGGACCGGATGGAGATCATCCGGATCCCCGGCTACACCGAGGACGAGAAGGTCGAGATCGCCAAGCGCCACCTCCTGCCCAAGCTGGCCAAGGACCACGGGCTCAAGGACGGCGAATGGATCGTGCCCGAGGCGGCGATCCGCGACCTGATCCGCTACTACACGCGCGAGGCGGGGGTGCGGTCGCTTGAGCGGGAGCTCGGCAATCTGGCCCGAAAGGCCGTCCGCGACATGTCCCGCGAGCACGCGCCCAGCCTGACCATCGATGACGAGCGCCTGGCGCGCTATGCGGGGGTGCGCCGCTTCCACCACGGGGCGACGGACGAGGACGATCAGGTGGGCATCGTCACGGGCCTCGCCTGGACCGAGTTCGGCGGCGATATCCTGACCATCGAGGCGGTGAAGATGCCCGGCAAGGGGCGCATGTCGATCACCGGCAACCTCAAGGAGGTGATGAAGGAGTCGATCTCCGCCGCCGCCTCCTATGTGCGCTCGCGCGCCCCGACCTATGGCATCAAGCCCAGCGTGTTCGACCGGGTCGATGTGCACCTGCACGTGCCGGAAGGGGCCACGCCCAAGGATGGACCCTCCGCGGGGGTGGCGATGGCCGTGGCCATCATCTCGACCCTGACGGGGATCCCGATCCGCAAGGACGTCGCCATGACGGGCGAAATCACCCTGCGTGGCCGGGTCCTGCCGATTGGCGGGCTGAAGGAAAAGCTCCTTGCGGCTCTGCGTTCGGGGGTGAAGACGGTGATGATCCCCAAGGACAACGCCAAGGACCTGGCCGAGGTGCCTGAGAACGTGAAGGCGGGCCTGGAGATCATTCCCGTGGCCACGGTGGACGAGGTCCTGGCGATCACGCTCACCGCCCCGGTGACGCCGATCGAATGGCGCGAGGAGGATGACGCCGCGCTCGCGCCGGCGAAGTCCGCGCCGGATGACACCGCAGGCGGGCTGGTCGTCACGCACTGACGGCGCGTCGCCGGGGTTCTCCCATCGCCGCCGCTCCGCGTGTAGAAGGCTCGCGACGCCTGTGGCGGGGCGGCTAGCTCAGCTGGTCAGAGCGCCTGGTTTACACCCAGGAGGTCGGGGGTTCGAACCCCTCGCCGCCCACCATGCGGTCCCGGCGTGAGGGCCCCGTTCCGCGCCCCTCCCCAATCGGGGGCCTTGCACCCGCGTGAGCCCTGTCCTCCTATGCAACCTGCTGGAATGGGGCGGGTTGAAGGGGCGAAGTTCATGCGGGGTCTGACGATCAACGTCATTGCGCTTTTGAGCGCCGGCGCCGCGGTCGCGGCCGGACCGCCCGACCGGCCCCTGACCGACCCGCACAGCCTGGCCTCGATCACTGATCCGGCGGCGACCGCGCCGCCCATCGCCGCCCTGTTTGAAGCCAAGAGCGCCCAGGGCGCGGACTGGACGCTGGACGGCAAGGCCGTCGTCGTCTCCGCCAATGTCTCGGGCCGATTCAATCTCTGGTGGGTTCCGCTGGACGGCGCCGCGCCGCGTCAGCTCCTCAAGTCGGACGATCGTCAGACGGGCCAGACGGTGTCGCCCGACGGCCGCACCGTGGTTTTCGAGTCCGACCACGGCGGGGGCGAATATTACGACCTCTATGCGGCGCCCCTGGCCGGGGGCGAGGCGGTGGACCTCACCAACACCCCTGACATCTCCGAGACCGGGGCTGTGTTCGCGCCGGACGGCAAGACCCTGGCGTTCGGGCGCAAGGTCAAGGGTGAGCCGATGAGCAATGTCGCCGTGATGGATATGGCGACCCATGCGGTCCGCGTCCTGACCCATGAGGCCGACGCGCACTTCACCTGGCGGGTGGTGGACTTCACCCCTGACGGGACGGGCCTGATCGCCGATCGAACGAACTTTCTGCGCACCGAAGGCGGGGTCTATCGCATCGACCTGGCCAGCGGCGCCGCCACGCCCATTGTGGCTCCCCAGCCCGGGCGCTTCGTCGCGGCCGAAGCCGTCTCTCCCAACGGGAAGCTGATCGCGGTCTCCACCGACGAGGGCAGCGAACAGCCCCAGGCCGCGGTGCTCGAACTGGCGGGCGGCGAGACCCATCGCCTGGCGCCCTCACCCTGGGAGCAAGCGCCGGACAGCTTCTCACCCGACGGTCGCTGGCTGCTGTTCAGACAGAACGTCGATGGCCGCACCGTGCTTTCACTCTACGACACCCGCTCGCGCCAGGTGCGGCCCCTGGTCCTTCCAGATGGTCTCAACAGCGGCGCTGGGGCTGGGCGTACGAGCTTCTCACCCGACTCGCGCAAGATCCTGATCGACCATGTGAGCAGCGCGGCGCCGCAGGACTACTGGCTCTATGATCTGACCTCCGGGGCGCTTCAGCGGGTGACGCATCTGGCGCCGGCGAGCCTGGAGGCGGCGCACCTGCCGTCCTCGCACCTCGTTCACTACGCCAGTTTCGATGGAACCGTGATCAGCGCCTTTGTCTGGCTGCCGCCCAACCTCAAGCGCGACGGGACAGCGCCCGGGGTGGTGCTGCCCCACGGCGGCCCCACGGGTCAGACCCTCGACGGGTTCAACCGCACGGCTGAGGCTCTCGCGTCTCGCGGCTATGTGGTGATCGCCCCCAATCCGCGCGGCTCGACCGGCTATGGCAAGGCGTTCCAGGCGATGAACATCGAGGATCTGGGAGGCGGGGACCTTCAGGACGAGGTCTATGGCGCCCGCTTTCTGACGGCGACCGGCTATGTCGATCTCAGGCGGATCGGGATCACCGGCGGGTCCTATGGCGGCTACATGACCCTGATGGCCATCGGCAAGACGCCGACCCTGTGGCGCGCGGCGGTGGAGGAGTACGGCATCATCGACTGGCGGACGATGCTGCAGCATGAGGACCCGTCGCTTCAGGCCTATGAGAAGTCCCTGCTGGGGGACCCAGCGGAAAATCCCAAGGTCTACGCGGACGATTCTCCGATCACCTTCATCCGCGACGAGACCGCGCCGCTTCTGGTGCTTCAGGGGGACAACGATATCCGCGTGCCCAAGGAGGAGGCGAAGCAGATTGTCGCCATCCTGCAGGGGGAGGGGCGCGCCGTGGACGCCCATTACTATCCGGCCGAGGGCCACGGCTTCTTCAAGATCGAGGACCAGATCGACGCCCTGACGCGGACGGTGGACTGGTTTGACCGCTATCTGAAACCGTGACGCTGCCCTTCGCGCCGGGGCCACGCTAAAGACGCGCGGCAAGGCGGAGTGGGCCGCGTTCTTGCAGAACATCAGGGTGGATTGCGTCATGAGAAAAGCGATGTGGCTCGCGGCGGCGGCGGGCCTGGTTCTGGCGGCCAGCGCCGCCTTGGCGGCGGATGATGCGAGCCTGCAGGCGCCGCGCTACGGGGCCTGGGGGTTCGATCTGGCCGGGCGGGATCTTGCGGTAAAGCCGGGCGACGACTTCGCCGCCTATGCCAGCGGCAAGGCCCTGGCGGCCATGACCATTCCGCCGGACAAGGCCCGCTGGGGCGCCTTTGGCATTCTCGCGGACCTGTCTCAGCGGCGCGTCCACGCCATTCTCGAAGATGCGGCGGCCTCGGCGCCAGCCGTCCCCACGGGCGAGGAGGGCAAGATCGGAGCCTTCTATCGCGCCTATATGGATGAGCCCCGGGTCGAGAGCCTGGGCGTCGCGCCCCTGACCAAGGCCCTGGCGCCGATCCACGCCGCCCGCTCGCGCGCCGCCCTGGCGCGGTTGATGGGCCGGGAGGAGGCCGGATTTGGCGAGCCTCTCTTCAATGCCGGGGTCGAGCCCGACTCCGGAGATCCCACCCGTTACACCGTCAGCCTCAGCCAGTCCGGCCTGGGCTTGCCGGACCGTGACTATTACCTCCTGCCCGTCTTCGCGCAGAAGAAGGCGGCCTATCAGGCCTATGTCGCCAAGCTGCTGACCCTCGCGGGCTGGCCCGACGCCAAGGCGCGGGCGGCCGATATCGTGGCGTTCGAGACCCAGATCGCCGAGGCAAGCTGGACCCGGGCCGACCGTCGCGATCCCAAGGCGACCTACAACCCGATGACGCGCGAGGACCTCGCCAGGCTGGCCCCGGGCTTCGACTGGACCGGGTTTCTGAGCTCGGCTGGCCTGGGAGGGGAGGATCGCCTCGTCGTGCGCGAGAAGACCGCGCTGCCGAAGCTTGCGGCCCTTTATGCGGGGACGCCCCTGGCGACGCTCAAGGCGTGGGCAGCCTTCCACGTGGCCGATCAGGCCGCTCCCTTTCTGCCCAAGGCCTTCGTGGAGGCCCACTTCGACTTTCACGGCAAAACCCTGACGGGGACGCCGCAAATGCCCGAGCGCTGGAAACAGGCGGCGGATGAGGTCGGCGGGCTCTATACCGGCATGGGCGACGCGGTGGGCAAGATCTATGTCGCCCGTTACTTCCCGCCGTCGTCCAAGGCCCAGATGGAGGCCCTGGTCGAGAACCTGCGCCAGGCCTTCGCCGCGCGGATCAAGGCGTCCGACTGGATGTCCGAGGCCACAAAGTCCGCGGCGCTGGAAAAGCTGGCGCGTTACAAGATCATGATCGGTTATACCGAAGAGTGGCGCGACTATTCGCATCTGACGATCCGCGCCGACGATCTCTTTGGCGACGCCCTGCGCGCCCGCTCGGCGAACTGGGACTTCGAGATCCATCACCTCGGCAAGCCCGTCGATCGCAACCAGTGGGGCATGACGCCCCAGACGGTGAACGCCTACAACAATGGCCGCCTGGTCGAGGTTGTGTTCCCCGCGGCGATCCTGCAGCCGCCCTTCTTCGATCCCAAGGCCGATCCGGCGGTGAATTATGGCGGCATCGGCGCGGTGATCGGCCACGAGATGACGCACGGCTTCGACGACCAGGGCCGGCAGTTCGACGCCATGGGCAAGCTGCGCGACTGGTGGACCCCCGGCGACGACGCCAAGTTCCAGGCCAGGGCCAAGGCCTATGGGACCGAGTACGCCGCCTATGACACCGGTCTTGGACTGCACATCAACCCGCGCCTGACCATGGGCGAGAACATCGCCGATCTCGGCGGGTTGAACCTGGCCATTGACGCCTATCATGCCAGCCTGAACGGACAGGCCGCCCCGATCCTCGATGGATACAGCGGCGATCAGCGCCTCTTCCTGGGGTGGGCCCAGGTCTGGGAGAGCAAGGAGCGGGCGGACGCCATTCGCCAGCAGATCGCCTCCGATCCCCACTCGCCGGACCACTATCGCGCCATCACGCCTGAGCGGAATATCGATCTCTGGTATCAGGCTTTCGACGTTCAGCCGGGCGAGACCCTCTACCTGGCTCCGGCGGACCGGGTCCGCATCTGGTGAGGCCTCAAGGCCTCGCGCCTTATGCGCGGGGCGCTGAGACCGCCAGATTGTCGAGAAGGCGTGTGCGGCCCAGCCGGGCGACGGCGAGAAGCCGGGCGGGCTCGCTCAGCGGCCCGGGGCCAAGGCGATGGAGGTCGTCGGGACGCCGCGCCTCGACATAGTCGACCGCGTCGAAACCGGCGGTTCGCAGGGCCTCGCGCGCCTGCGCCTCGCATTCTGAAACCGCGGCCCCTAGGGCCAGGGCCGACGCGGCGCTGACCAGGACGGCGTGGAGGGCTGGGGCGATCCGGCGCTGGTCCGGATCGAGATAGACATTGCGTGAGGAGAGGGCGAGGCCGTCACCCTCGCGCACGATCGGGCCGGGGATGATCTGTGTTGGCAGGTCGAGGTCGCGCGCCAGTCGGCGGATGAGTTGAAGCTGCTGATAGTCCTTTTCGCCAAACACCGCGGCGTTGGCGCCCGCCTGGATCAGCAGCTTGGTCACCACCGTTGCAACGCCTGCAAAATGCCCAGGGCGAAAGGCGCCTTCCAGCTCTTCGCCAAGTCCGCTGACCGCGACCGTCGTGGCGAAGCCCGGGGGGTACATTTCCTCCGCGCTGGGCGCGAACAGGAGGTCGCAGCCTTCGCCGGCCAGAAGCGCGCTGTCCCGGGCCTCGTCCCTGGGATAGGCGGAAAAATCCTCTCCCGCGCCGAACTGGGTGGGATTGACGAACAGGCTGACCACCACCCGCCGCGCCTCGCGCCTGGCCAAACGCACCAGGGAAAGATGGCCCTCATGCAGGGCCCCCATGGTCGGAACCAGGGCCACGGTGTCGCCCGCCTCCCGCCAGGCGTGGACCTGAGCGCGAAGGTCGGCGACGCGGCGAACGGTGGCGAGAGCAGGCACGGGACCTCAAGGGGTTGGGGTGCGGGACGGGGAGGGTGCTCTTGCGCGGTCGGCGCGGCTGACGCAAGCACAGGGGCCCCTCGGGCGCGGGCTGAGTCGCGTCGCGCGCCTGATCTGGGGTGAGGGGTGGGCCGGGGAACATGAGTTGAGCGGACGCGCCAAGGTCATCGTGGTGGGCAACGAGAAGGGTGGGGCGGGCAAATCCACCGTCTCCACCCACGTGGCCGTCGCCCTGCTGCATGAAGGCGCACGGGTCGGGGTCGTCGATCTTGATCTCCGTCAGCGGTCGACGGATCACTTCTTCGCCAATCGTCTCGCCTGGACGAAGGCGCAGGGCGTGGATCTGCCCCATCCGGACGTCCTGGACGCGCGGGATGAGGCGGAGCTGTCGAAGGCCCTCGCGGCCGATGTCCACTTCATTATCGTCGACACTCCCGGCGCCGATACGTTGCTCTCGCGGGTGGCGCACCAGGCCGCCGACCTCGTGGTGACGCCGATGAACGACAGCTTCGTGGATTTCGATATGCTCGGGGTCGTCGATCCCCTGAGCCTGACCGTGGTCAAGCCCAGTCTTTATGCCGAAGCGGTGTGGGAGGCGAAGAAGCAGGCTGCGGTCGTGCGTCGTGAATCGATGGACTGGGTCGTGCTGCGCAATCGCCTGGCCTCTTCCGAGCCCCGTAATCGCAAGCGGGTGGACGAGCGCATCGCCACCCTGGCCCGGCGGGTCGGCTTTCGGCCCGTCGCGGGTCTGCGCGACCGGGTCATCTATCGCGAGCTCTTTCCCTTTGGCCTGACCGTCTCGGACCTGTCGGCCAAGGTGCGCCCGGTGCCTGTGTCCTTTGCCCACGTGTCCGCCCGGCAGGAGCTGCGCACTCTGCTACAGGACATGGATCTGGTCAGCGCGCCGGCCGAGGCCTGAGCCGGATCATTCTGAGGTGGGGTGGGCGGTTGGAATCCTCGTCCTTCTGGCGGCTCTGGTGTTCGCGGGGCGCCGGCCCGTGGCGACACGCCAGGCGGTCCGGGTCCTGGTCGGGCTGTTCTCAGCGGTCACGGCGGTGGGGGCGGTCGTGAGCGGTTTGCGCGGCGCGTGGATCGCCAGCCTGCTTCTGACCCTGGCGTCAGCCTATTTTGCCGCCAGCGCCCGGGCCAGATCCGCGCGGCCTCAGGAAAGCCTTACCCGGCGTGACGCGCTGGCGACCCTGGGCCTGGCGGAAGGCGCGAGTGCAGCGGAGATTCGCGCCGCCCATCGCCGACTGATCCGAGATGCGCATCCAGATCGGGGCGGTTCCTCGGCCCAGGCCGCGCGCCTCAACGCGGCCAGAGACCGTCTGTTGCGCCCGTAATCCGTGGGCCGCGGGGTCAGACTCGCCGCATGCCCTCGGTGCAGGCGATACCGTGGCTACGCACGGCGGAGCAGGCTTCGCGGGCCGTCTCCCGGTCCATTCCGGTAAAGCGCGCCACATAGACGCGGCGGCGTCCGCCGACAGAGGCTTCCGCGTCGTCGAACAGGCGCGAGAACCGGTGTGAGACAAAGGCAATCCGGGTCTCCGCCGCCTGACGGCTACGGAACTTGCCCACCTGGACGAACCAGTTGCGCCCATCAACCCGGGCGGGGGACGCGCTCTGATTGCGCGTCAGGATCATGTCGATGGCGTCGCGGCGCGTCTGAGAAGCTTCATAGAGCCGGGCGGCGCCAGGGTCCTGGCGCTCGAACAGGGCCTGGGTGACCGGAATGCGCTCGCCTCGGTCGCGTCGGTCCTCGATATCAAATCCCGTCAGGAGCAGACCCTCCACATCCGCATTGCGGACGGCGCTGGAGGAGCTTCCCATGACCACGGCGATCAGGCGATGGCCGTTGCGCATGGCCGAGGCGTCAAGATTGAACCCGGCGGCGTTGGTGAATCCGGTCTTGAGGCCATCCACGCCGGGCATCTTGCCCAGCAGATGGTTGGTGTTGACCATCGTTCGGCCGTGATAGCTGAAGTCCTTCTGGCCGAAGAAGTAATAGTACTGCGGAAAGTCGCGCAGGACCGCCCGGGTCAGTATCGCGATGTCGTGCGCCGAGGTGATCTGCCGGTTATCAGGCAGTCCGTTGGCGTTCACATAGCGCGTGTGGGTCATGCCCAGCTGTTCCGCCTTCAGCGTCATCATGCTGGCGAAGCGGGACTCGGTGCCGCCGATCTTCTCCGACAGGGCTACGGCCATGTCGTTCGCCGAGTGCACGCACATGGCGAGCATGGCGTCGCGCACGGTGATCGTCTCCCCGGCGCGCAAGCCAAGCTTGGTCGGCGGCTGGGAGGCGGCCAAGGGCGAGACCACGATGGTGTCGTCGAGATGCAGGCGGCCTTGGGACAGGGCCTCGAACGCCAGATAAAGCGTCATGACCTTCGTGACGGAGGCGGGATAGCGCGGGCTGTCCGCGCGTTCGTCGTAAAGGATCTCTCCAGTCGAGGCGTCCATCACGATCGCCGTCGTTCGGGGCTCATGGGTGGGCACGCGCAGGTCGCTGGTCTGGGCCAGCGCCGACATCGGCGCCGCCAAGGGGCCGAGCAGCGCAGATGCGGCGCCGGCGGTGAGAGCCCATCGACGGAGGCGTTGGATCATAAGGCCTTCCTGCACTGAATGAGGGGACGCGCCCGGAACCTTGCGGGTCTTAACGCGTTTTTGGACCTAGCGGTGTTTCGTTAAGGTAAACAAGCCTTAAGACACGTCCCCGCGGATCTCATGAACCCGGGAAGATCACGATAACGTGAACCTTTTGTGCAGTGCACAAAATGACGTTGACTATCGCAGTGCAGCATGAGACAAGCGAGCGTCCCCATCGAAGAGGGGCGATCTCAGTCGTCCCCCGCCGCCCAAGTTCATCGGAGTTCACCCCCATGGCCAACGCCACCGACACCGTCAAAACCGCTCAGGACTACTTCCAGGCCGGAAGCGCCGCCTTCAAGGAAGGCATGGAAAAGTCGATCAGCGCCTTCTACGAAATGAACACCCATTCAAAGAAGAACCTCGAAGCGCTGCTCGCCTCGATGACGGCGGCCACCAAGGGCGCCGAAGCGGTGGGCGCGCGCGCCATCGCCTTCTCCAAGAAGTCGGTGGAAGATCAGATCGCGGCCAGCAAGGCCCTGGCCGGCGCCAAGAGCGTGCAGGAAGTGGTCGAGCTGCAAACGTCCTTCGCCAAGTCGGCCTTCGAGTCGATGGTCAGCGAAGCCAACGAGATCGCCGGCGCGGTCTCCACGTCGGTGAAGGACGCCATGTCGCCCCTGAACGAGCGCGTCACGGCCCTCGTCGAGCGCATCCAGACCGTCCGCTGATCTTTGGCTCCGGCCTGCGCCGGAGCGTATCAGTCCTTCAGAGGGCCCGTCGCCAGCCATGGCGGCGGGCCTTTGTCTTTTCCCAGCCCGAAGACGGCGGCGGCCCCTGCGTTGCAGCCTCTTCCCGCAAGCTGTGGCGTCGGGCTATGACGTCTTCCATGTCCAGTCCCACAGCCCGTCTGGCCGAACTTGGCCTTGTGCTTCCCACCCCCGTGGCCCCCGTCGCCAACTACACGCCCTTCGTTCGCACCGGCTCCCAGGTCTGGATCTCCGGCCAGGTCTCGATCGATGCGGGCGGCGGCATTCGAGGCGTGGTTGGGGTCGACGTCGACGCCGAGACCGCCAATGCGGCGGCGCGGCTATGCGGCGTCAATCTGCTGGCTCAGATGAAAGCCGCTTGCGATGGCGATCTCGACCGGGTGGTGCGGGTGGTGAAGCTGGGCGGGTTTGTTCAGGCCGGACCGGACTTCTTCGCCATTCCCCAGGTGGTCAACGGCGCCTCGGACCTGATGGTGGCCGTATTTGGCGACGCTGGCCGTCACGCGCGTTCCGCGGTGGGCGTGTATCGTCTGCCGATGAACTTCGCCGTGGAAGTGGATGCGGTCATCGAGGTCGCATGACATCCGCGTTTGGCGAGGCCTGGGACCTTCTTTTCCATCCCCCGATCGCACATCGCGGGTTGTGGTCGCCAGAGGGCGCGCCTGAAAATTCGATGGCGGCCTTCCAGGCGGCCTGCGTGGCGGGATATGGCATTGAGCTCGACGTCCAGCGCACCGCCGACGGCGAGGCCGTGGTGTTCCACGACGCGACCCTGAAGCGCATGACAGGCGTGGAGGGGCGGGTTTGCGACCATACCGCCGCGGACCTCGCCAAGGTGCGGCTCAAGGACACGGACGAGGGCATTCCGACGCTGGCCGATGTCCTGACCCTGGTCGGGCACAGAGCCATGGTGCACATCGAGATCAAGATCCCGTTCGGCGAGGTGGGGCCGCTTGAGCGCCGCGTGCACGAGGTGCTGATCGATCACAATGGGCCGATCTGCGTCATCGGCTTCAATCCTTATTCCCACGCCTGGTTCGCCGAGCATCATCCCAAGGTGCTGCGTGGCCTGGACAGCTACAGCTATGCCGACGGCGACGCCAAGCGCCTCTCCCCGGAGATCCGCAAGCGCTATGCGCAGCTTGACCATGTCGCGATCGCCAAGCCGCATTTTCTGGCGCTTAGTCTCGACATGTTGCCCCATCCTCGGGCCAGCGCTCTGCGCGAAGGCGGCATGCCGGTGGTGGCCTGGACCGTGCGCGACCCCGCCGAATGGGAGCGGGTAAGGCCCTACTGCGACAACCTGATCTTCGAGGGCTATCGCGCGTGACGGCCCTGCGGGCCGAGGTCAGCCTGCATCGGCGCATCGCCGAAATCGGACAAGGCGCCTGGGACCGCTGTGCCCATAACCCCGCATACCGGGGCAATCCCTTTGTCCTCTATGCCTTCCTGGACGCCCTGGAAGCGGCCGGATGTGTCGATGAACGGACCGGGTGGGGGCCGAGGCATCTGGCCATTCGCGACGAGGCGGGCGAGGTCGCGGCGGTCATGCCGCTCTATCTGAAGTCGCACAGTCAGGGTGAATACGTCTTCGATCATGCCTGGGCTGACGCCTATGAGCGCGCGGGCGGACGCTACTATCCCAAGCTCGTCTCAGCTTCGCCGTTCTCGCCGGTGACCGGGCCGCGGTTGCTGTTGCGCGAGGATATCGACCCGGACATGGGCCGCGCGCGCCTCATTGACGCCGCTCTGACCGTCTGTGACCGGCTGGCCGTGTCGGGCCTGGGCGTCAACTTTCCGACCGCCGAGGAGTGGCGCGCCCTGACGGCGCGGGGACTTCTGGGACGGCAAAACCAGCAATACCACTGGCACAATCGCGGCTACCGGGATTTTGAGGATTTTCTCGCCGCGCTCTCATCGGGACGGCGGAAGACCATTCGCCGGGAGCGTCGCGACGCCCAGGTGGGGCTGGACATTGTCCGGCTTCAGGGAAGGGAGATTACCGAAGACCACTGGGACGCCTTCTTCGCCTTCTACATGGATACCGGGATGCGCAAATGGGGTTCCCCGTATCTCAACCGGCGCTTCTTCTCGCTGCTCAGCGAGCGGATGGGCGAGCAGGTCCTGTTGATCATGGCCCGTCGGGACGGCCGCTGGATTGCGGGCGCTCTCAACCTCATCGGTGAGGACTGCCTGTTCGGTCGCAACTGGGGGCGGCTGGAGGATGCGCCGTTTTTGCATTTCGAGGTCTGCTATTATCAGGCCATCGACTACGCCATCGCCCACGGGCTCGCGCGGGTCGAGGCCGGGGCCCAGGGTCAGCACAAGATTGCCCGGGGCTACCTTCCAACAGCCGTCTATTCAGCCCACTACATCGCTGATCCAGCTCTGCGCGGCCCCGTGGCGCGCTACTTGGAGGCGGAGACCGAAGGGGTGAACCAGGAGATGGAGTGGCTCGAGGAGGCCTATTCGCCGTTCCGGGAGGCGGGGGCATGAGCGCGACGCCCTGGCCTGACGAGGTGGAGCTGTCGAGCCCGCATGCCACCCTTGTGCCCCTGCGCGCGGCGCATGCCCCGGCCCTGGCGATCGCGGCGGCTGATGGCGATCTCTGGCGTCACTGGTACACCAATATTCCCGCGCCGGCGGATATGGAGGCGGGGATCGCGGAGCGGCTCGCCCGCCGCGCCGCGGGCGAGTGCCTGCCATTCGCCGTCCTTACCCCCGACGGCTCGGTCGTGGGGATGACCAGCTACTGGAACATCGATGCGCGAAATGCGCGGGTCGAGATCGGGGGCACCTGGTACGCGGCCCGGGTGCAGCGCAGCGCCGTCAACACCGCCTGCAAGCGCATGCTGCTGGCCCACGCCTTCGAGGTCCTCGACTGCATCGCCGTGGAGTTCCGGACCCATTTCTTCAATCATCAGAGCCGCCAGGCGATTGAGCGGCTGGGCGCGAAGCTGGACGGCGTTCTGCGCAATCACAGCCGGGGGCGTGATGGCCTGCTGCGTGACACCTGCGTCTATTCGATCATTGCCGGCGAGTGGCCGACCGTGCGCCACCACCTGGACTATCGTCTTGCCCGGCATGGGGACAGAAGCGGAAGGGCGAACGGATGAGTCTCGACGGCGTCTATGATCCTGGCAACGTCTTCGCGCGGATCCTTCGGGGCGAACTCCCCAAGGCGATGATTTGCGAGGACGAGGAGACCCTGGCCTTCATGGACGCCTTTCCCCAGGCGCGCGGGCATGCTCTGGTCATTCCCAAGCACGGCGTGGCGCGGAATCTGCTGGAGGCCTCGCCGGACACCCTGGCGGCGGTCATGTCGACCGTGCGCCGCGTGGCGCGGGCGGTGCGCGCGGCTCTGCGGCCCGACGGCATCATGGTTAGCCAGTTCAACGGCGAGGCCTCCGGCCAGACCGTCTATCACCTGCACGTGCACATCATTCCGCGCTGGACCGGCCAACCCCTCGGCCGCCATGGGGCCGGCATGGCCGATCCGGCCGAGCTCGCGGTCCTGGCGGGTCGGATCTCCGCGTCTCTGGAGGCCTGAGCGCCTCCAGACGTTTCAGACTCGCCGAACGCCTCGCAGCATCGGGGCCGGCCGGGAGCTAGAGCGCCGTCCGACCAGATGGGAACTGTCTGGGCGGATAGACGGCGCGAAAGTGTTTGACTCTAGAGCGAATAGCCATATCCATCGCGATTCCCTCAGCTCGAAATTCGCTCTAGTCCGCCAGCACCGGCTCCGGAGACGCGGACGGATCCTCCGGCGTGGTCGGCCGGCCGCGCGGCGGGTTCGCCAGCGACTCGATCT
Organism: Caulobacteraceae bacterium; assembly: GCA_027452265.1. GTDB lineage: Bacteria > Pseudomonadota > Alphaproteobacteria > Caulobacterales > Caulobacteraceae > Acaudatibacter. The sequence continues at coordinate 12,901 of DAIDGR010000063.1, read as the reverse complement.
CGAAGGCGAGCTTGCCGTCCTTGAGCACCACCTTGACGTGTCCGCCTTTGGCCAGGCGCCCGAACAGGATGTCGTCGGCGAGGGGACGCTTGATCTGCTCCTGGATCACCCGGCCCAGAGGCCTTGCGCCGTAAAGTTCGTCGAAGCCGTTCTTGGCCAGCCAGTCGATCGCCTCCACCGAAGTTTCGATGGTCACATGGCGGTCGGCGAGTTGCGCTTCGAGTTGGAGAACGAACTTCTCCACGACCTTGCGGATGACCTCCTGGGTAAGAGGTTTGAAGGCGACCACGGCGTCGAGGCGGTTGCGGAATTCCGGCGTGAACAGGCGCTTGATCGCCTCTTCGTCCTGATTCTCCAGCTTGCCCCGGCCGAATCCGATGGAGTTGCGCTGTGCGTCCGACGCGCCCGCATTGGTGGTCATGATCAGGACCACATTCCGGAAGTCGACCTTCTTGCCGTTGGCGTCAGTGAGCGTGCCGTGATCCATGACCTGCAACAGGATGTTGTAGACGTCCTGATGGGCCTTCTCGATCTCGTCCAGGAGGACGACAGAGTGAGGATGCTGATCCACCGCGTCCGTCAGAAGTCCGCCCTGGTCGAAGCCCACATAGCCGGGAGGCGCGCCGATCAGGCGGCTCACCGTATGCCGCTCCATATATTCGCTCATGTCGAAGCGAAGGAGTTCGATGCCCAAAGTCGCCGCCAGCTGCCGCACGGTTTCGGTCTTTCCGGTGCCCGTGGGGCCGGAGAAGAGGTAGCAGCCGATCGGCTTGTTGGGCTCGCGCAGGCCGGCCCTGGCCATCTTCATGGCTGAGGCGAGCTGATGCAGGGCCTCGTCCTGGCCGAACACGGCGCCCTTCAGATCCGTCTCGAGCTGCCGCAGGGCCTCGGTGTCCGACTTTGACACCGACTTGGGTGGGATCCGGGCGATCTTGGCGACCACCGCCTCGATTTCCTTGAGGCCAAGGACCTTCTTGCGGCGGCCCTCAGGCAGCAGCATCTGTGAGGCCCCAGCCTCGTCGATGACGTCGATCGCCTTGTCCGGAAGCTTGCGGTCGGTGATGTACTTGTCCGCCAGCTCCACCGCGCCGCGCAGGGCCTCGGCCGTATATTTCAGCTTGTGGAACTCCTCGTAATAGGTCTTCAGCCCGCGCAGGATGCGGACGGTGTCCTCAACCGAGGGTTCGTTGACGTCGATCTTCTGGAACCGGCGAACCAGAGCCCGATCCTTTTCGAAGTGCTGGCGGAATTCCTTGTAGGTCGTCGAGCCCATGCACTTGAGCGTCCCTGACGCCAGGGCCGGCTTGAGCAGGTTTGAGGCGTCCATGGCCCCGCCGCTCGTGGCGCCGGCGCCGATGACGGTGTGAATCTCGTCGATGAACAGGATCGCGTTGTCGTGGTTCTCCAGTTCCTTCACGACCTGCTTGACCCGTTCCTCGAAGTCGCCGCGATAGCGGGTTCCGGCAAGCAGGGCCCCCATGTCCAGGCTGTAGATGGTCGCTTCCGCCAGGACCTCGGGCACTTCATGGTTGATGATTTTCCGCGCCAGGCCCTCGGCGATGGCCGTCTTGCCCACACCGGGATCGCCCACCAGGAGCGGATTGTTCTTGGTCCGGCGGCAGAGGATCTGGATGCAGCGCTCGACCTCGGCCATGCGGCCGATCAGCGGGTCAACCTTGCCCTGCTTGGCCTTCTCATTGAGGTTGATGCAGTAGGCCTCCAGGGCTTCGCCCCCGGTCTTGGCCGCCGGCTTTTCCTCTTCCTCCGTGGCGCCCTTGGCCGGCCGGGTCTCCGAAAGGCCCGGCTTCTTGGCGATGCCGTGGGCGATAAAGTTCACCGCGTCATAGCGGGTCATGTCCTGCTGCTGCAGGAAGTAGGCGGCGTGGCTTTCGCGCTCTGAGAACACGGCCACCAGGATGTTGGCCCCCGTGACGTCTTCACGCCCCGAAGACTGCACATGGATCACCGCCCGCTGCAGCACGCGCTGGAACCCGGCGGTCGGCTTGGCGTCTTCGCCTTCCTCGACAACCAGCGACTTGAGGTCGGTGTCGACATAGTCGGTCAAGGTCTTGCGCAGGGCGGTCAGGTCCACGTCACACGCCTTCATCACGGCGGCGGCGTCCGCGTCGTCCACCAGCGACAGGAGCAGGTGCTCCAACGTGGCGTATTCGTGCTTTCGCTGGTTCGCGTAGGCGACGGCCCGGTGGAGCGATTCTTCGAGATTGCGCGAGAAGGACGGCAAGGTGGACCTCTCAATCCTTTTCCATGGTGCACTGTAGCGGATGCTGGTGGCGGCGAGCGGTCTCGATGACCTGGGCCACCTTCGTCTCGGCCACTTCGTAGGTAAAGACGCCACAGACGCCGACGCCATTTTGATGGACGTGAAGCATGATGCGCAGGGCGTTTTCGCGCGATTTGTTGAAAAAGCGCTCAAGTATATAGGTAACGAATTCCATGGGGGTATAGTCGTCGTTGAGTATCAGCACGCGATACATCGACGGCTTCTGCGTCTTGGTCTTCGTCTGCGTGACGATGGCCGTACCGGTTCCGTTGTTTGACGGGCCTTGCTCCTTGTCCGACACGACGGCTCTCCAACGCGTGGCGCCCCAGCGCCTGACAGGGATTAGATATTGAAAGTCCCGCCGTTTGGAAGCCCCCTTGGCGCACGGATCCGACGGCAAGATGCTGGCGCCCAAGCCCCAGGCGCCGTCAGGCGCGCGCCGCTGTCCGCCTCACGTCTCAGGCCAGAGCCAGGCCGCGCCGCGAACGCCAGAGGAGTCGCCGTGCTGGGCCTGTAGAAGGCGGGTGGCGAAGCTGTCGGAAAAGGCGAGGCGGCTGAGGGTCTCGCGCGCCGGGGCGTAAATCTCGGGAATGTTGGACATGCCGCCGCCGCACACGATCACGTCCGGGTCGAGAATGTCGCAGACCACAGCCAGGGCGCGCCCCAGACGGTCGGCATAGCGCGCCACGGTCGCCTGAGCGGTCGGGTCTCCGGCGCGCGCGCGCGCGACGATGGACTCCCCCGTGAGCGTCTCGCCGCTGGTGCGCGCATGATCGGCTTCAAAGCCAGAGCCCGAGATCCAGGTCTCCAGGCAGTTGATCCGACCGCACCAGCATTTGAGGGCCCTGTCCTCATCTGGCTTCGGCCAGGGGAGGGGGGTATGCCCCCACTCGCCGGCGATCTTGTTGACCCCCTCGACCAGGGTTCCACGCACAACGACCCCGCCGCCGCAGCCCGTGCCCAGGATCGCGCCAAACACGACCTCGGCTCCGGCCCCCGCGCCATCCACGGCCTCGGACAGGGCAAAGCAGTTTGCGTCGTTGTGCAACCGCACGCGACGGCCGAGGGTCTGCTCCAGATCGCGGTCGAACGGCGCGCCGTTCAGCCAGACGCTGTTGGCGTTACGCACAAGGCCGGTGCGGGCGGACAGCGAGCCCGGCATGCCGACGCCCACGGGCGCATCCCCCGCCTGGCTGGCCTTGGCCACGGTCTCCACGAGGTCGCGAACGGTGAGGAGCGCCTCCGCATATGAACCCGGATTGGGCCGCCGCTCGCGGCTGAGGATGGCGCCTGACGAATCCAGCGCCGCCGCCTCGATCTTGGTGCCGCCGAAATCGACGCCGAGACGAACCATGGAGCCTCCTGGAGGACGAAATCAGACGCCGAGTCGCGCGGCGATCGCCGGCCCGAGCAGCGTCCAGTCATCGAACCGCGCGTGGCGTTCGGGCGCCGTGGGAGCCATGGGGCGCAAGCGGACATCGGCCACGCTCTGGAACCGGTGAACATGCGGCGCCGCCTCGGCGACCGAGTCGAGATTGGCCAGGAGGTCGTCGACAAAGGCCACCGGTCGCTCGCACCCCGCGGCCATGGCGGCCACAGCCGGACCCTTGGGGCCTGAGCCGATCACGAGGTCATAGGGCAGGCCGCGATCGGCCAGCCAGCGCGTGCGGGCGGGACGGCTGGCGGGCGGCGCGTTGGTGAGGATCACCACGCGAGCGCACTGGGCGAGGCCCTCCAGAGCCTGGACCGCGCCGGGCGCAACGCGAAGGTCGTGTGTCTCCAGGGCAAAGAAGGCGTCGAACAGGGCGCGCCCCTCGGAGAGCGGCGCGGCGACAGCCTCCCCGCGGCGGTACAGGTTCTGGAACAGCGCGAAGCGCTCGAGCCGAAGTTCGTAGCCTTGAGCGTGGGCGAAACTGGAAAAGCCCTCCACGAACAGGGCCAGGACCTCGTCCACGTCAACGATCACCAGAGCCTCGTCCCGAGCCAGGCGCAGGGCGGTGATCTGCATGGCGATTTCAGGGGACAACGCCTCGGTGGGCCCGGCCAGGGGCGGCCGATCGAGCGCTTTGGAGTTGCCGGTCGGGGAAGAACGGTCGGCCAGGGCATCCTCCTCCTAAACCTCGACTTAAGACTGTTGCGCTGTCTTAGAGCACGCGACCTCGTCGCGGAAACGAAAGACTTGGGCCCCGCCGAAGCCGGACCGCGACGCCGTCCAAGGTCGGCGCCGGATCGGATCGGCCAGGATCATACATGCCTTGCACTGTGCTGATCGTCGAAGACAACGAACTGAACCAGAAGCTGTTCGCCGATGTCCTGGACGCGCGCGGCTACGACACCTTGCGGACGGCCGAGGGCGTGGCCGCCTTTGACTTGGCGCGCGCGCACCGTCCCGATCTGATCGTGATGGACATCCAGCTTCCGACCGTATCCGGTCTGGAAGTGATTCGATGGCTCAAGGATGACGCGGATCTCGCCGCAATCCCGATCCTGGCGGTGACCGCCTTTGCGATGCGCGGCGACGCCGAGCGCATCTATGAGGCCGGAGCTGAGGCCTATATGCCCAAGCCCGTGATTTTGAGTGCATTTATGGATCAGGTCGAAGCCCTGATCGGTGGGAAGGCGCGGCGGCCAGACCCTATTTGATCTTGGCTTCGATGAATTCCACGTGCTTGCGCGCGATGGGGTCGTACTTGGTGACCTTCATCTTCTCGGTCATGGTCCGGGCATTCTTCTTGGCGACGTAGAAGTAGCCGGTGTCGGCGGTCGAGTTCAGCCGAATCTTGATGGAGGCGGGCTTGGCCATGGCAGGTTCCAATGTTTGGGCCGGCCCAGAGACCGGGAATTCGAGGCGCGCGAAAATAGGGATGCCTGGGCCGGTGTCAATCTTCGCGGGGGCGAAAGCCGTCGATCACAGCTCCACAAGGCGCTGACGCCCGCGTTGAAAGGTGAGACTGGGCGCCGGGCGAGAGGGGTCGGTCAGGCGTCGGGGAATCTCGTTCAGCACAAAGCGGGTGACGCTTGGCAGGTCCAAGTCGAGGGCTTCCGCCAGGCTTGGCCACGCGATCTCATCCAGTTCGCCGCAGTCGGCGCCTCGCTCCAGGCTTGCCAGGTGGGCGGCGTCGGCCATGAAGAAGCGGGCGTCGAAGCGTTTGGGCGACGAGGGCGGGGTGATTGCCCGGGCGACGAAATCCAGGGGAGCCAGATCGGGCAGGACGCCTTGGGCGAAGAAGTCGCGCCACGGTCCATGGCCGACGGAGGCGACCTTGGGGACCGCCCGTCCCAGCAGCAGACCCGTTTCTTCAAAGGTCTCGCGGACGGCGGCCAGGGCCAGGGCGCGCGCGCGACCGGGCGGCGCCGTCTTCATCAGCCGCGCGGCCACCGGGGCGGACAACTCGCTCGCCGTGGAGACGCCGAAATCCGTGCGATCGACACGGCCTCCGGGAAACACCCACTTGCCGGGCATGAAATTGTGGGCGCCATGGCGGCGGCCCATCAGGACCCGGACATCGGGTCCGTCGCGGCGCAGCAGGATCAGAGTTGCCGCGTGACGCGGGCGGACGGGCCGGACCCCCGGCCGGATCGGGGGCGGGGAATCGGCCATGTCGTCGAAGGCGTTGGCGGTCATGCGTTGAGCCTAGAGGTCGCACCAGCCCGGGCAAGCCCTGTTGCGCCGCGCTTTAGGCCTGGTCTCAGGATGCCTTGCCCCCAGCGCCGCATTGACTTCGCCTTCCAAAGGCCGCAAAGGCCGGACATTCTGCGAGTGGTTCGCAAATTGGGTGCGCCCCTCAACTGCGCCCCGCGAACGTTCCCTGGAGTCGGAGCCCGGTTTGAAGCACGCCTTGCGACACCTGTCCCCGGGCCTTGCCCGGTTCGTCGCCGTTCTCGGGCCTGGCCTGGTGGTCATGCTGGCGGACACCGACGTGGGCAGCGTCATCACCGCGGGACAGAGCGGGGTCCAATGGGGCTATGGGCTCCTCCTCCTGCAGGTCGTCCTGATCCCGATCCTCTTCATGGTTCAGGATCTCACCGTGCGGCTGGGCATCTTTACGGGCCGCGGTCATGGGGAGCTGATCCGTGAGACGTTTGGTCCCTTCTGGGCATGGGTCTCGGTGGCGGGGCTGGCCGTCGCGACCCTGGGCGCGCTTCTGACCGAGCTTTCCGGCGTGGCCGGTGTGGGCGAGCTCTATGGCGTTCCGCGTCCGGTGAGCCTGACGGTGGCCGGTCTTGGTCTGGTGGCGATCGTGATGACCGGTTCCTATCGCCGGGTCGAGCGCGCAGCCATTGTCGTGGGGCTCTTTGAGTTCGCCTTCTTTGGCGTCGCCTGGGCGGCCCATCCCGACCCCTCCGCGGCGGCCCGGGCGGCCTTGAACGTTCCCTGGCGGGAAAAGGGCTATCTCTATCTGGTGGCGGCCAATATCGGCGCGGTGATCATGCCCTGGATGATCTTCTACCAGCAGTCGGCGATCGCGGACAAAAGGCTACGGCCCGAGCATTTTAACTCCGCACGCATCGACACGGCGCTTGGCGCGATCGTCACCCAACTGGTCATGGCTGCGGTCCTGGTGGCCGCCGCCGCCACGATCAAGCGAGCCGGCGCCGCAACCAGTCTCGACACGGTGGGACAGCTCAGCGCCGCCCTGACCCCGTTTCTGGGGCGTGCGGTCGGCCGGCTGGTGTTCGGTCTTGGAATCCTGGGCGCCGGTCTTGTGGCGGCGATTGTCTCATCCCTGGCCCTCGCCTGGGGCCTGGGCGAGGTGACGGGCTACAAGCACTCGCTGGAGCATCCGCCGGCTGAGGCGCGGTGGTTTTATGGCGTCTATGCCGCCTGCGTCCTTGGCGGCGCCGTCCTGGTGGGCGTGGCGCCCAACCTCGTCTCCCTCAATGTCGGGGTGCAGGTGATGAACGCCCTGCTTTTGCCGGTGGTCCTGGGATTTCTGATCGCCCTGGCCCGGCGCACCCTGCCGCCGAGCGTCCGGCCCAAGGGGCTCTACTTCGCCCTCGTGCTGGTCGTCGCGATCATCACCTGCGCGCTGGGCGTATTTGGTGGCGTCACAGGACTTGGGGTGGGCTGAGGCCGCTCACCGGGAGCGCTTGCGACCGCCACGTTGACCTTTGCCCGGCCGCCAGCCGCCAGCCCGCGCGCCTCCGGGTCCGCGCCCGCCTGGACGCCCCCGCGGACGAACCCCGTCCGCCGGAGGCTCGGGGTCGCTCAGCATGCGCAACAGGAGGCCGCCGGTGACCGGCGCGGCCTCGGCCAGCTGCACCTCGACCCTTTGGCCCAGACGCCAGAAGACGCCGGTGTCCGCCTCCACCAGGGCATGGGCGGCCTCGTCATGGCGGTAATAGCCTCCAGCGAGGGTTGAGACAGGAACAAGGCCATCCGCTCCGGTTTCGTCCAGGCGCACGAACAGGCCAAAGCGGGTGACGCCGGTGATACGCCCCTCGAAGCGGGCCCCAATCCGGTCGGACAGGAAGGCGGCGATATAGCGGTCCGCCGCGTCGCGCTCCGCAGCCATGGCGCGGCGCTCGGTCGAGGTGATGTGCTGGGCGGTGTCGCCAAGGCCGCGCCGTTCGGCTTCGCTTGGCCCATCCGCGCCCAGCCCCAGGGCGGCGATCAGCGCCCGGTGTACGGTGAGGTCGGCATAGCGCCGGATCGGCGAGGTGAAGTGGGCGTAGCGCGCCAGGTTCAGGCCGAAATGCCCGATATTGTCGGTCGCGTAGATCGCCTGAGACTGGGTGCGAAGAACCACCTCATTGACGATCTCGGCGTTCGGTCCGGTCCGGGTCTCCGCCAGCAGCCGGTTGAAGCGCGAGGTGCGCGGAGGTTCGCCCTTGGTCCAGGCAAGACCCAGACTTTCCAGAAAATCGGCCAGCGCCTCCAGCTTGTCAGCGCCGGGCGCGTCATGAACCCGATAGATCAGGGTCGCGCCCTTTTGCTCCAGGGTCTCAGCGGCGCAGACATTGGCCTGGATCATCATCTCTTCGATCAGCCGGTGCGCTTCCAGCGAGACGCGGGCCGCGATTTCGACGACCCTACCGTCGGGGTCGAGCCGGATGCGCCGCTCGGCGGATGCGATCTCCAGCGGTGAACGCCGCGCGCGCGCGCGCTTGAGCGCCTGGTAGGCGGCCCACAGGGGGGTCAGGACGGTGTCAGTGAGGGGGCCCGCGGTCTCGCCAGGGACGCCATCGAACGCCGCCTGCGCCTCCTCATAGGTCAGCGATGCGGCCGAACGCATCAGGCCCCTGATGAAGCGGTGCGAACGTTTGGCGCCCTCCGCGTCGAACACCATGCGTACGGCCAGACACGCGCGCGCCTCGCCTGGAACCAGGGAGCAGAGGTCGGCGGAGAGGGCCTCGGGCAGCATCGGCTCGACGCGGTCGGGAAAATAGACGCTGTTGCCCTTGGTCCGGGCGGTCGAATCGAGGGCGGAGCCCGGCGTGACGAAGTGCGCCACATCGGCGATGGCCACCCAGACGATGAAGCCCCCGGGATTGCGTGGATCAGCGTCCGGCTCTGCGAAGACGGCGTCATCGTGGTCCCGGGCATCGGCCGGGTCGATGGTCACCAGTGGCAGGGGGCGAAGATCCTCTCGGCCCTGAAGACCGGGCGCGACGGCGCTTTCGGCTTCAGCCAGGGCCGCGTCGGGGAAGCCGAGGGGAAGACCATGCAGGTGGCAGGCGAGAAGCGAGGCGGCCCGAGGATCGTCCTCGCGTCCCAGTCGCTCCAGGATCCGGGCCAGCTTTGGGCCATGGCGCACCCCGTCGGCGATCAGCTGGACAAGGACCAGATCGCCCTCGGCCGCCGCGGCGCCCTCGGCGGGGAGAAGGCGCAGGCTCTCGCGCGACCGCCGATCCACCGGCTCGATCCGCACCATTCCGCGAGCCTTGCGCACCACGCCCAGAATGCGGTGCGCGCTCTGGCCCAGGTGCTTGATCACCCGCGCGACGCGTTCGCCATCCTCCGCCGCCTCGAACCGGACCAGCAGCCGATCGCCCAGACCCGGCGCCGGTCCGCCAGCCGCACCGGGCGCGAGCCGGAAGGCGGCCTTGCCTCCCTGGGGGCGGGTAGGCTGGACCAGAAGCTCGCCGTCGGCGTCCCGGCCCGAAACCTCCACCACCGTGACCGGCGGCAGGCCCCCGTCTTCAGGGTTACGGCGCGGCGGTCGGCCCCGGCTTGGCGCGCGGCGTCGCGGGGGAGGGCGGCTCACCGCGCCGCGGATCCGGGCTTGGCGCGCGGCTTGGCCCTGGCGCTCGAGGGCTTTTTGCCCTTGGCCTTCGCCGCCTTCGGCTTGGCGGCCGACGCCTCTGCCGCGGAGGACTTCACCCCCTTGGCCTTGGGGGCGGACGACGCGGGGCGCGGCGCTTTTGCCCGAGCCCGGCCCTTGCCGCCGCCCTTGGCGTCTCGCGCCGCGATGAGGGCCACCGCTTCCTCGAGGGTCAGGCTCGCCGGATCGCTTCCCCGCGGCAGATTGGCGTTGGTCGCCTCGTGTTTGACGTAGGGGCCGTAGCGCCCGGAGAGGACGCGCACAGGCTTGCCGGTGGTTGGATGGGCGCCGAGCTCCTTGAGGGCCTCGCCGCCGCTGCTCCGGCCACGTCCTCCCGCCTGCTTTTCCGCCAGGACCGTCACGGCCCGGTTCAGCCCGATCTCGAACACGTCCGAGGCATTGGGAAGATTCGCGTACAACTTGCCGTGCTGGACATAGGGACCATAGCGGCCGATGCCGGCGAGGATCATGGCGCCGTCTTCAGGGTGAGGCCCGACCTCGCGCGGCAGGCGCAGGAGGCGAAGCGCCTTGTCCAGATCCATAGTTGCGGGCGGCCAGTCCTTGGGCAGGCTGGCGCGCGATACGGGTTCCCCCTGAGCCTCCACATAGGGCCCAAAGCGGCCGTTCTTCAGCCAGACGGTACGTCCGGTCGCCGCGTCAACGCCCAGCTCGCGGTCCAGCGAGGCGGTCTCTGACTCGGCGGTGGCGTTGGCCAGGGGACGGGTGAACCGGCACTCGGGATAGTTGGAGCATCCGATGAAGGCGCCAAACCGACCAAGCTTCAGAGACAGACGCCCTGCGCCGCAGGTCGGGCAGAGGCGCGGATCGGCGCCGTCGCCCTTGTCGGGGAAGATGTGGGGGCCCAGCGCCTCGTTCAGCGCCTCCAGGACCTCTCCGGTGCGGAGATCGCCGATGCCGCCAATGGCGCCGTGGAAGTCACGCCAAAAGTCGCGCAGCAGGGTCTTCCAGTCGAGCTCGCCCGCGGAGACCAGGTCGAGCTTCTGCTCCAGGTCGGCCGTGAAGTCATATTCCACATAGCGGCCGAAGAAGCGTTCAAGGAACGCCGTGACGAGGCGGCCCGAATCTTCGGGATAGAACCGGCCCTTATCCATCCGCACATAGTTGCGATCGCGCAGAACGGTGAGGATCGAGGCATAGGTGGAGGGCCGGCCGATCCCAAGCTCCTCCATCTTCTTGACGAGGCTGGCCTCGGTGTAGCGTGGCGGCGGTTCGGTCTCATGCCGATCGGCGCGGACGGCAAGGACCGTGGCGCTCGCCCCTTCGGTGACCTGGGGCAGGCGTCCATCCTCATCGTCGCCCGCGTCGTCGCGCCCCTCTTCGTAGACGGCGAGATAGCCAGGAAACAGCACCACCTGGCCCGTGGCGCGAAGCCCGGTCTGACCGTCATCCGTGGAAAGGTCGATGGTGGTGCGCTCGACGCGCGCCGCCTCCATCTGCGAGGCGATCATGCGCTTCCAGATCAGCTCATAGAGACGGCCGAGATCGGGATCGAGCCGAAGGCGTCCGGGATTGCGCGCCAGACTGGTGGGGCGGATGGCCTCGTGGGCCTCCTGGGCGTTCTTGGCTTTGGTCTTGTAGTAGCGCGGTTGCTCCGGAACGTAGTCCGGTCCGTGCAGGGCCGCGATCACCTCGCGGGCTTCCTGCAAGGCTTCGGGCGCCGATTGCACGCCATCGGTCCGCATGTAGGTGATGAGGCCAACGGTCTCGCCGCCGACGTCAACGCCCTCATAAAGCCTCTGCGCGGCCTGCATGGTGCGCTGGGCCGAAAAGCCGAGCTTACGCGCGGCCTCCTGCTGGAGGGTCGAGGTGGTGAAGGGCGGGGGCGGAGCGCGGCGGCCCGGCTTCTTCTCGACCGAGCGGACCGTGAACCGTCCCTTGGCCACGGCGTCGCGCGCAGCCATGGCGGCGGCCTCGTCGCCGAGGTCCAGACGGCCAAGCCGCTTTCCCTGATGGGTCACAAGCCGGGTCAGGAAGGGGTCTCCCTGCGCCGCGACATCCGCCTCAACCGACCAGTATTCCTGCGTCTTGAAGGCCTCGATTTCGATCTCGCGCTCGACGACCAGTCGCAGGGCGACCGACTGGACCCGACCGGCGGAGCGGGCGCCGGGCAGTTTGCGCCACAGGACCGGAGACAGCGAAAAACCCACCAGATAGTCGAGGGCCCGCCGTGCGAGATAGGCGTCCACCAGTTCCATATCGATCTGGCGAGGCTTGGTCATGGCCTCGGTGATCGCCCCTCGCGTGATCGCGTTGAACACCACCCGTTCGACCGGCATGGACTTGAGGGCTTTGCGGCGGGACAGGTCTTCGAGCACGTGCCAGCTGATCGCCTCGCCTTCGCGATCGGGGTCGGTGGCCAGGATCAGCTTGTCCGCGCCCTTGAGGGCGTGAGCGATATCGGAGAGGCGCTTGGCGGACTTGGCGTCGACCTCCCAGCTCATGGCGAAGTCATCATCGGGCCGCACCGAGCCGTCCTTGGCCGGCAGGTCGCGCACATGCCCGTAAGAGGCCAGCACCTGATAGTCCGCACCGAGGTAGCGATTGATGGTGCGGGCTTTGGCCGGACTTTCGACGACGACGACCTTCATGCCTTCCTTTCACACCGCCCCAGATCCGGGTTCGGAGCCCTCGCCTGTCAGCGCTTGCAGGCCTTGACCCGACGAAACCCAACTCGTGTCTGGTTCGGACGGGAGGCGCAAGTGGGCGTCATGGCTGACCCTGTCAACGGCGCGCGACAGGGGTTGCGCGCGATTTCCGGTAAATCGCGGCGTCAGAGACGCACCGCCGCGCCGCCTGGACGAAACTCCGCGCGCCCGGCGAGGTTGAGTTCGCTCAACGCCGCCATGACCTCCGGCAGCGGAGCGCCCGTGGCCCGGACAATCTGGTCGAACGACGTCGGCGCCGGCGAGAGCAAAGCGTCGATCCGTCGCATCAGAGATCCGCTGTCTTCCTCTGAGGCGATCGCAGGCGCCTCGGTGGGCCCCGGATGTGGATCTGACATCGGAACGGAGTCCGGACGGGACCGCGTCAGGACGTTCTTCGGAGAGGTTGGCCGCTGGAACGCCAGCGGGGGCAGGGCGTCAAGGGCAGCGATCACGTCGCCGGCGTTCTCGACCAGGATGGCGCCTTCGCGGATCAGGGCATTGACGCCCCTGGCGCGAGGGTCAGACGGGTGTCCGGGAACGGCGAACACCTCGCGCCCCTGTTCGGCGGCGAGCCGCGCCGTGATCAGGGAGCCCGAACGCAACTCCGCCTCGACCACCACCACCCCGCGCGCCAGACCCGCGATGATCCGGTTGCGTCGCGGGAAGTCCCGCGCTTTTGCGGCATGGCC